>CALVDU010000128.1 GCA_944326375.1 uncultured Bacteroidales bacterium
CTGCAAGGCCTGTCCTCCGGGCACGGTTCTGATATCAACCGCAGAACTGACTGAAATCAATGACAGGAGGCTTGTCTTCAAGGTATGCGTAAAGGAAAAGGATGGCGGAGCCGTTGTAGGAGAAGGACTGCATGAACGGTTCATAATCGATCCGGAAAGATTTCTCGCAAAACTCAAGAAGAGCCGATGACAGGTCCGGGACACATATTCCGCCGGGTAAACCGCTTCCTGAAAGAAGACATTTGGGAAATGGACATGGAAACTTTGTCCAAGGCAAAGGCAAGGTGGATAAAATATGCGAAGGTACTGCTCATCACGATAAAGACTTTTTCTGCAGAAAAAATAGGATTCCAGGCCGTAGCCCTGAGTTTTTTCGGCACGATGTCGGTCGTGCCGTTTATTGCCGTGGCATTTGCCGTCACTGGCGGTCTCGGGCTTGCCGACAAACTTAAAGAATTGCTGTACGCCAATTTTTCGGGACATCCTGAAGTCATAGACATGGTGCTCGGCTTCGCCGACAACATCATAGCCACGGCGGAATCCAGCGCAATGGGCCTGATCAGCGCCCTGCTCTTCGTCTGGCTCATCTTCTGGATGATGATTTCCGTGGAAAGGGTGTTCAACAACGTCTGGAGAGTCCGCAAGTCACGCAACATCTTCAAAAGGATATCCTTCTATGTGGCCATCCTGCTCATATCACCTTTCGTGATAATGCTTTTCTTTTCAGGATCGATCATATACTCAAACCTGCTCGGAGGAATAGGGCTGGATGCGGAATTCTTCGAATCGTTCAAGTCGTTCTTCGCATGGTTCCTTTTCTACATAGTGGCGACGCTGACATTTTCGGCGATGTACAAGTTCATACCGAACCACAAGGTAAAATATTCCCATGCCCTTAGGGCCGCAGTCCTATCCGGGCTGGTATTCACCCTGCTGCAATACCTCTATCTCGAAACGCAGCTTTTCGTCACGAGGCTAAATGCGGTATACGGGACCGTAGCAGCCATCCCGCTATTCATGTTCTGGATGAATTTCGGATGGTTCATAATACTTTTCGGGGCAGAATTGTCCTATGCCTATCAGAATGTTGACAACTATAACTTGGAGGACTGACGTATGGCCGTTTCAGAATTCACACAAAACGATTTCAATGTCATAGCACGTGATTTCGCAGACCTGAAGGAAGCAGCAAGAAAAAGGTGTGCCAATCAGGAAGAACTGGATGTGGTGCAGAAGGCGTTCGACTTCGCCAATGAAGCCCACAAAGGAGTACGCCGCCGGTCAGGGGAACCATACATCCTGCATCCGATAGCCGTGGCAAAAATAGTGGTAAGCAACATCGGCCTCGGTTACAAGTCCATAGCAGCCGCACTGCTGCACGATGTCGTGGAAGACACGGACTATACCGTGGACGACATACGCAACCTCTTCGGGGAAAAGATAGCATCCCTCGTGGACGGCCTCACGAAAATCAAGACAGTGCTCCACAACGAAGACAAGGCCAGACAAAAAAGCATCCAGGCTGAAAACTTCAAACGCATCCTGCTGACCCTCAACGACGACGTCAGGGTCGTGCTCATTAAATTGGCGGACCGTCTGCACAACTGCCGCACCATAGAATTCATGCCGGAATACAAGCGGGACAAGATCCTCAGCGAAACAATGTTCATCTTCATCCCCCTCGCCCACAGGCTCGGACTCTATGAGGTAAAGTCTGAAATGGAGGACATCTGGCTGAGATACAAGGAACCGGAAGCCTTCAACGAGATTACCGAGAAGATCAACCGCAACATAAACGACAAGGAAAAGGAAATCGACGACTTCATCAAGCCTATACGTGAAGCCCTCGAAAAGGCAGGATTCTCCTTCGAAATCAAGAAAAGGGTAAAGACGCCATATTCGATATGGCACAAAATCGTGACCAAGGGGGTCACATTCGAACAGATATACGACCTGTATGCCGTCCGGATCATCTTCGACCCTAAGCCTGAAACCACGGAAACTGAACGCGACCAATGCTACCATGTCTTCTCGATCATCACGGGCATATACAGATACAAGGCAGACAGGGTCAGGGACTGGGTGAAGCATCCGAAGAACAACGGCTATGAAGCCCTGCACTGTACGGTGATGAGCCATTCCGGCATCTGGATCGAGGTGCAGATCAGGACAAAGAGGATGAACGACATAGCCGAAAAGGGAATCGCCGCCCATTGGGCATACAAGAAAGACGGGTTCATCGAGAACGATGAAAGCGAGATGGACAAGTGGATAAACAAGGTCAAGGAAATCATCGTGAACCCGGACGTGAATGCCCTCGAACTGCTCGACATCATACACAACGACCTCACTGCCTCGGAAATTTTCGTGTTCACCCCGAAAGGCGACCAGAAGCGGATCGAAAAAGGGGCAACGGCACTTGACTTCGCATACCTGATACACACGGAAATAGGCAACAAGGCCATCGCTGCAAAGGTCAACATGAAACTCGTGCCGCTATCCTACCAGCTGAAGACCGGAGACCAGGTGGAAATCATCACGGCAGAAACCGAAAAGCCGAAAAGGGAGTGGCTTCAGTTCCTGAAGACGAGAAAGGCGAGAAACGAAGTCCTGGACTACCTCAAGGACGAAAGACAGGAAAGCATAAAGATAGGGAAAAGGATGGTCGAGGAACAGCTTTCCGCCATAGGAGTCAAGATGAACGAAGAAACCGTCCAGAAACTCCTTGAAGGCTACGAAATATTCGAAGGCAGCGACGAACTCTACTTCAGGGTGGGAGTCGGCCTTCTCAAACTGCAGAATCTCGACCGAATCATCCACAAGCCGGATGAAAAGAGCGGAAAATCATGGAACTTCCCATGGTTCCGCACCAAAGGCAAGAAAGATACGCGATACGTCATCAACGACACTTCTGACCAGAACCACAAATACGTGATAGCAAGCTGCTGCAACCCTATACCCGGAGACAGCGTAGTCGGTTTCATATCAGAAGACGGCACGATAACCGTGCACAAGAAAACATGCAGCGTAGCGAACAGCATGGCCGCCAAGCACGGGGACAGAATCGTGATGCCGCAATGGGACCACGAATCCGGACAGTCGTTCCTCGTCCGGCTCTCATTGAAGGGATTTGACAGGATAGGACTCGTGAACGAGATTTCAAGATATATCTCCTTCGTGCTGAGCGTCAACATGAAAGGGATATACCTCAATACTGACAACGGGGTTTTCGACGGCTATATCGACCTTTATGTACACGACAAGGACGATCTTGAAAAGCTCATACGTAAATTGACCAAGATCGAAGGAATACAAAGCGTAGTAAGAACAGACTTGTAACAAAGATGCACATAAACCGGAAAATAAAGGGAATCATACCGCTCACGATGACCGTGGCGGCAACATGCGCACTTATATTCTCACATTCCTGCGCAAATACCACCACACCTCCGAGCGGTGGTCCCAAAGACACAATACCTCCTGTCATAACCAAACTCTTTCCCCTTCCGGGAGACACGATGGTACCAGTACACAAGACCAGGCTGGAAATGACATTCGACGAATTCGTGGTCGTAAAGGACCAGCAGAGCCTCTTCCTGTCCCCACCTTTGGACAAGACGCCAAAATACAGGATGCGGGGCAAGACGCTCGTGGTATATTTCTAATCGGACCTCGACTCGAACAAGACATACACACTCGACGTCACGAACGCAATTGCCGACAACAATGAAGGCAACATGTTCCCGGGATACACATTGGCTTTCTCAACAGGCAAGACGGTCGATTCCATGATGATTACCGGCATAGTCCAGGACTGCAACACCCTCATGCCCGTAAAGGGGGCCACCGTCATGCTCTACAAGGATCAGGCAGACTCGGCGATATTCCTCAAACGCCCCGATGCGGCGATAAGGACGGATGACTGGGGATTCTTCTGCCTGCGCAACATCCAGGACACGGTATACCGGCTCTATGCAATCCTCGATGCGAACAACAACAACATCTATGAGGCCGACAACGAGCAGGTAGCATTCTTCGATACGCTTATACGTCCTGTCACCGTAGTGAACGACACTCTTCCCGAGGCGACAAAATACCTTATGACGGACACGCTCGCCTGCCTTGCACGAAAAACGGAATACGAGCTCAACCTGTTCAAGGAAACTCCTTCCAAGCAAATGATAGTCAACAAGGAACGTCTTGGGGAACGGACAGCATACATAACCTTCATGGCACCATACGCCCAGATTGACTCAATCTGGATGAGGAACATTCCGTCCGACAAGCTGATAACTCAGTTCAACCTCGAAAAGGACAGTCTGGAAATATGGGTAAACGATCCCAAGCCACTTCCGGACACCCTTTTCATGTATGTCGACTACATGAAGACGGACACTCTCGGCAACCTTGCCCCTTTCGTAGAAGAGATAAAACTCGCCAAACCAAGGACTCTCGGAGCAGGAAAAAGCTCATATACAGACATAAAGAAAGAGGATACGACCACAGTGTTTACCATTACCGCCGAACCGACGACTGTGGAACAGTACGGTTTCGTGATAGAATTCAAATACCCTCTCGTGGAATCCGCATTCGACTCCCTTGAATTCAAATATCTCAATCCGAGACAGCAGGAATTCACGGACACCTACTCGGTGGAGCAGGACAGCCTCAACCTCAGAAAATACACCGTCAGGCCGGCGTCAAAACTTCTTCCGGGCTACGAATACACGCTAAAGGTCCCTGCACGCAAGTTCATGGACATCAATGGATTCTACAACGACAGTTCCGAAGTCAAGGTCACGTTGCCGAATGACGACAAACTGAGCAGTCTGACACTCGACCTTTCCAACGTCCACAACAAATACATAATAGACCTGCTCAACGAAAAGAGGGACAACGTCATACGCTCATTCATCGTAGAACAGGACACACAGCTCCTTTTCCCGTACATCACTGCAGGAAAATACTCAATCAGGATTACGGAAGACCTTAACAGGAACGGTCTTGTCGACACGGGAGTGCTGCTCGAGCACAAACAGCCTGAAAAAGTGAAGTTCTACAAACTCGAAGACGGGACGTTCCTGATAGACATCCCCGAAATGACCGAACTTCAGCAGAGCATCGACGTTGCCGCCCTGTTCGGAGAATAATAAACCTTATGACATGAACAAATTTCTGAAAATTGCCATATTGTTGTCAGTCGTGCTTTCCTTCTCCCTCCCTGCCCTTTCACGGGACAAGGAAGGAACAGCCGTACAGGACTCCATTCCCGGCCTTGAAATAGACTCGCTCGACGTGACTTTCGATGCCATAAACACGATCAACGACTACTCCATGATCGGAATCCAGTACGGGGTGGGCTTCAGCCAGCCGTCATGGTCCCCGTCAATGCAGCAGAAGATGCTGTTCGTGCCCTACAATTTCGGCATCCTGTACACCCGATACGGCAAGATGTTCGGCTACATGCCATATTTCGGATTTCAGGCAGGTATTTTCTACGGACAGGAAGGCTATGCCTTTGAGGCGGACGACGAAGGCAACACCCCGAATGTGGAAGGTGCGACTTCTGCTGTAATGGAAGTGGTTGAAATCCCGTTCATGGCACATTGCCATTTCGATTTCTGGAAAATGAAACTGATGGCCAACATCGGGCTTTACGGCGGCTACAGGCTGTCCATACAGCGGTTCGGGGAAAATGTCTCCCCGTCTATCGCAAATTCGTTCCTCGACACGGACATAAGATATGACTACGGCATAAAGGCCGGAGCGGGATTTGCGTTCATTCTGGACCCTGTGGAACTGCACTTCACGGTAAGTTACAAATACGCTTTCTCTTCCCTCTACCAGCCGGACTATTACAGCCAATACTATTACAGATACGCCTACCCGACCAACATCGTGGTATCGTTCGGAGTGCATTTCCAGCTGACCCGGCGTACAGGAAAGTCACGCCATGCCCTCAAACGGGAAGCAAAGGAACAACTTGGCATAATAAAGTCGATACAGAATGTCGTCGAACCTTCGTCGGCCTCAGGGAACGGCGGAACAGACACTGAAATGAAATGAATACGGAAACGGTAAGAATAGGCAACCTCCTGATGGGAGGAGGAAACGGGATAGTCGTGCAGACAATGTGCAACACGCACACCTCCGACGTGGAAGCATCAGTGGCACAATGCAGACGGCTTGCGGCTGCAGGGGCAGAAATGATAAGGCTCACCGTGCCCAGCCTGAAGGAAGTCGAAGACCTTGCAGAAATAAAGTCAAGGCTCAGGGGCTCAGGCATAAATGTTCCCCTTGTCGCTGACGTACATTTCTCGTCGGAAGTCGCCATAGCCGCCGCAAAAGTCGTCGAAAAGGTGAGAATCAATCCCGGAAACTTCCACAAGGACCATGAAAAGGCGAAAGAACAGCTTTCCAGACTCATCGATGTCTGCAGGGAATACGGCACTGCAATAAGAATAGGGCTGAACCACGGCTCCCTCGGAGAACGGATAACCGAAAAATACGGCAACACTCCCGAGGGCATGAAAGAGGCGGCAATGGAATGGCTGCGCATGTGCACCGGAAACGGATTCCGCAATGTTGTGGTCTCCCTGAAAGCAAGCAACACCATTGTCATGACGGAAGCCTACAAGCTGCTTGCAGAGGCAATGGAAGCCGAAAACATCCGCTTTCCCCTGCATCTCGGAGTCACTGAAGCCGGCAACGGCGATTCTGGCAGGTTCAAGTCCGCAGTCGGGATATCGTCACTGCTTGCACGCGGCATAGGGGACACAATCCGTGTTTCGCTGACAGAAGACCCCGAAAACGAACTGCCCGTGGCACGGTATCTGGCTGACAGATACGGAGGAAAAGCGCATTCATCGATGTCCTGCATCAGGATTGAAGGCAAAAAGGCGTTCGCCGAATATGCCGCCCCGTCCAGGGAAAGGCTCATTCTGGATCTGTCCTGCGATTTCGGGAAGATGCTGCTCGACAGAGAAATAGATGAAATTACCCTCAATGGCTTCTATAAGGACTCAAACGGACATGAAATAAGTCTCGGGAACACGGATGAAGGAGCATATTTCATCGATGAACTTATGCAGGCGGCAAGACGGAGGTTCTACCGGCCGGAATACATAGCATGTCCCGGCTGCGGACGGACAATGTACAATCTCGAAGAAACGTTCAACGAAGTAAAAAGACGGACCGCACATCTCAAGAACACTGTAATAGCCGTCATGGGCTGCATAGTAAACGGTCCCGGAGAAATGGCAGACGCCGACTGGGGTTATGTCGGGGAAGGACAGAACAAGGTCACAATCTACAAGGGAAAAGAGCCTGTGATGCGGCATGTGCCGGAGAGTGAGGCAATAGACCGTCTTCTCTCCCTCATATCCGAAGAGTCATAGCAGGCTGTCTGCTGCGTTGCTCTTGGCGCAGAGCCTCTTTTTACGCCTCGGGAGCATCGGACGGAAGCCGTTTCACAATCACCTTGTCGATTCTCGCACCGTCCATATCGACCACCTCGAACTCGAAATCGCCCCAGACCACTTTTTCGCCAACTACCGGCACATGATCCAGTTCGTCAAGAATAAGCCCAGCCACGGTAGTATATTCGAAATCCTCCATTGAATCCTCTATGTCGAAATGCCTCAGGAAGTCGTACATGGGGCACATGCCGTCCACGAACCATCCGTCCTTGTTGGCCCTCTCGATTATGTCAGGCTCCTGATGGTCATCGTTGATGTTGCCCACAAGAGCCTCCATTATGTCCTTCAACGTAATGATACCTGAACATGAGCCGAATTCGTCACATACCAGAGCCCTGCTTATCTTCTTGGTCTTCATCTCCTCAAGCACGGTATACACATTCATGTTCTCATGAAAATACACCGGCTCCTTCATCATTTCCGAAAGGTTAATCCCGGACTTCCCGATGTTCAGGACATAATCTTTCAGGGACAGCACCCCGACGACATGGTCAAGATCGTCCTCGACGACAGGATACTCCTCAAAAATGTTCTTTTCGATGGTTTCCCTTATCTCCTGATCCGTCATGTCCACGCTCAGCCATACGATGTCTGTCCTGAGCGTCATTATTGTGTTTACCTTCAAGTCTCCGAGGGCAAATACCCTCTCCACAATATCCTGTTCCACAGGAGATACCTCCCCTTCATCAGTCCCTTCCTGGATTATGGACTTTATTTCCTCCTCCGTAACCTTGCTTTCCTGATCCGTTATGCCGAGCATCTTGGCCACTACCTTTGTTGTCTTCGACAGGAGCCATACAAAAGGTGATGCTATCACTGATATGAACTTCATGGGCCCGGCTACAATCTTGGACACTTTCTCCGATGCGCTCATCCCGATCTTTTTCGGTACAAGTTCCCCGAAAATAAGGGTAAGGAACATCACGAGAATGACTATTATCGTCTTGGACAAGGCCATGGCACCCGCCTCAGCCATTCCTGCCCCATGAAGAAGGGATGCCAGTTCCGCAGCAATCTTGTTGCCGGAAAAAATACCTGTAAGGATTCCTATGAGGGTGATTCCGACCTGTACGGCCGACAGGAACCGGTCCGGATCCTGTGCGAGATTCAGCGCACGCTGCGCCGCTTTGCTGCCCTTGGCAGCCTCTGTCTGCAAACTTGATTTCCTTGCTGAAATTATGGCGATTTCAGACATCGCGAAAACTCCGTTCAGGAGAATCAGAAGGAGTATTATGAATATTTCTTCCATATCTATTTTATGCTTCTCGTGCCCTTGAGTTCGGCTATGACCGTCTCACATGCCCTCACTTCATCTCCGGGGGCCACCCTGATGTCCGCATCAGCCGGAAGATACATGTCAATGCGCGAACCGAACTTTATAATGCCGCACTGCTGTCCCTTTTCCCCCTGTCCTCCGACTTCGGCATAGCATTCTATACGTCTTGCGAAAGTTCCGGCCAGTTGCTTGAACAGGATTTCCCCGTACTCGTTCTTTATGCCTATCGAGGTATGCTCGTTCAATTCCGAGGCTTTTGGCAGAAAGGCGAGAAAATATTTTCCCGGATGGTACTTGTAATAGGTGACAGTTCCGCTCATCGGCCAGAAATTGACGTGGACATTAAAAAAATCCATATAGACCGACACCTGTATGCATTCCTTCTTGAGGTACTCCTTTTCGAATACCTTTTCCACTATTACGACTTCGCCGTCTGCAACCGATGTCACCATATTTTCGCCTTCAGCACACTCCCGTTCAGGCACCCTGAAGAAAAACAGGACGAAACCTATGAAAAAAAGGAAAATTGCCGTAAGCGGATAGGAAATGAAACGGTTTCCAATAAAGACAAGGGAAAGGCATATCAGGACGATGCATAACGCCCAGATCCCGAGTATCGTACCCCAACCGTCTTTATGAATCTTCATTCCGCTCAAATTATATCCGGACAAAGATAATGAAAATACGCATACAATGAAAACCCTGAATCAAAGAAGATTGATAACCACAAGGTAAATCACGCCTGAAGGAATTGCCAGCAGAGCGCTGTCCAGCCTGTCGAGCAGTCCGCCATGCCCCGGCATTATATGTCCGGAATCCTTTATGCTGTAATGCCTTTTCCATTGAGACTCAATCAGGTCTCCATAGACACCGGTAATGTCCATGAGGATTGCCATTATTATGCAATGGTGCATAGGATAATGGAACAGCCCGGTAAGGTTCAGTACGGCTGCCGCCGTCACCGACATCAGCAGCCCTCCCCAAAAGCCTATCCAAGACTTCTTCGGGGAAATCTCCGGCCATAGTTTCTTCCCGAACCTTTGCCCGAGCGACATGCCGAAAAGATATCCTCCCACATCCGACGCCCATATCACGACAAAGAAACAAAGAAGAAGACGTCCGTCGTAATGTCCTGCTGAGTCGAAAACCGCAAAATTCGTCAACGTCATCGGAATGGCTATATATACTATCGCCGTATAAAGGTTGGCAAATTTTCCGAATTCGGTCTTGTCCCTCACGTAAAGGGAATTTATCATCACGATGAAAATGGGCACTATTGCAAGTATGACAAGCCTGCCCGGAAAATCGAAGCCACGGTAGGCAAATGTCAGCATGAACAGTATCACGGCTGCAAAAACAGAAAGTATCTGCGAAAACAGATACTTTTTTCCCATAGTCATCCTGTAGAATTCCATCATGGCGGCCACGATCATGGCGAGCATGATGCAGGCAAAAGTATATTTGCCGATAAGGAGCGAAGCCACCACGACGATGACAAATCCTGCTCCCGAAATCGTCCTTTTCAGCAAATTCTTCATAGATAACCCATTAATCAGCCTTCCTGCCCCTCGTCTTTTCCTTCGGCCACTTCGGAAGGCGTATCTTCGCCGGCAACTCCGGATGCGCCGGCTTCATGGCTTGCCCCGTCCTCATTTTCTTCTACTGCACCATCTGCGGCAGCGGTCCTCGGACCGAAGATCCTTTCCATGTCCTCGGCAAAAATCACCTCCTTCTCCAGGAGCAGTTCAGCCAGTTCAATGAATTTCGGCTTGTTGGCCAAAAGTATCTCCCTCGTCTTCTCATGTATGCGCTCCACGAGAGCCTTCACTTCGCTGTCAATAAGTTCAGCCGTCTTTTCGCTGTATGGCTTGCCTATCTCGTAACCTCTCGAACCCGTAGAATCAAAATAGGACACAGAGCCTATCTTGTCGCTCATGCCGTAATACACCACCATTGCGTACGCCATCTTAGTAAGTCTCTCCAAATCGTTGAGAGCCCCTGTGGACGGCTGTCCGTTGATGATTTCCTCTGCCGTGCGTCCTCCGATAAGCGAACACATCTGGTCGAACATCTGCTCCTTTGTTTCAAGCTGCCTTTCTTCAGGCAGATACCAGGCGGCCCCGAGAGCCTGTCCGCGGGGAACTATCGTCACCTTGAAGAGCGGATTCGCATTCGGCAAGAGCCAGCTTACGGTGGCATGCCCCGCCTCGTGATATGCTATCGACTTCTTTTCCGCCGGAGTGATGATCTTGTTCTTCCTCTCCAACCCGCCTATTATTCTGTCCACTGCATCGAGGAAATCCTGCTTGTCGATATTTACCTTGTTTCTGCGGGCTGCGGTAAGGGCAGCCTCATTGCATACATTGGCTATGTCAGCACCGGAGAAACCCGGAGTATGCTTTGCAAGAAATTCCACGTCAAAGTCAGGTGCGAGCTTCAGCCCTTTGAGGTGCACCTTGAAAATGGCCGTACGTTCGTTCAGGTCCGGAAGATCGACATGAATCTGCCTGTCGAACCGTCCTGCCCTGAGCAGGGCCTTGTCAAGTATGTCCGCCCTGTTGGTCGCAGCAAGTATTATCACGCCCGAATTGGAATCGAAACCGTCCATTTCGGTGAGCAGCTGATTCAGCGTGTTCTCCCTCTCGTCATTGGACGAAAAGCCGACATTCTTGCTTCTTGCACGCCCTACGGCATCTATCTCGTCAATGAACACGATGCATGGCGCCTTTTCCTTTGCCTGACGGAACAGGTCCCTTACCCTCGATGCTCCTACTCCCACGAACATTTCCACGAAATCGGAACCTGAAATCGAGAAAAACGGCACATTGGCCTCTCCTGCCACCGCCTTGGCAAGCAGAGTCTTTCCGGTACCCGGAGGCCCTACAAGCAACGCCCCCTTGGGGATTTTTCCTCCCAATGCAGTATATTTCTGAGGATTCTTCAGGAAATCCACAATCTCCATCACCTCTTCCTTCGCCCCGTCAAGCCCGGCGACATCCTTGAATGTAACCTTTATGCTGTCCTTTTCAGCGAGTTTGCCGGTAGACTTTCCGACATTGAATATGCCGCCCGCTCCCCCGCCGCCTCCGACGGTCCTGTTCATTCCCCTGAACATGAAAACCCACATGAGTATGAGCAGCAGCGGGAACAGCAGCCACTCCAGCATCGAGCCCCAAACCTTGTTGTTGTTTTCGATGACTACCTTGAACCTGTCAGCCTCCGGCAGCGCATCATTCAACTGGCCGAACATTTCCTCGGCATTGAAACTTCCCGACACGAGAAATATGAAATGAGGGGACTTTTGCGGTACGTTGCCGCCAAACTTGTCGGCATATTTTTCAAGACGGTCCGGCCTTATCGTAACCCTGCCTTCAAAGTCATTTCTGACAAAAACTATCTCCTTCACGTCGCCGGCCTGCACCATCGTCTTAACGTCATCCCACTCGATTTTCTGAGGATTGGCGCCCCCTTGATTGAAGAACATCCATATTATACAGAAAATCAGTATGATATAAATCCAGGAAAAGCTGAATCTGAACTTTTGCGGACGCCTGCCCGGATGCATGTTGTCATTTCCCATAATTGTAATAAAAGAGCTTCTTTTTTTGGCTTAGTCCTGTTCTCCGTACTCTGTCCTTACGGCATCCGCCCATAAGGCTTCAAGCCTGTAGAATTCCCTGTATGCAGTCTGAAACACATGTACGACGATATCCCCATAGTCGAGTATTATCCAGAGGGCATTTTCCCTTCCCTGGGCCCTGAGCACCTTCCGCCCGGACTTTTCCGCCATCCTGTCCTCGACATTGTCGGCTATTGCCACCACATTTGTCGAAGAATCGGCGTTGCAGACGATAAAATAGTCAGAAATTGCCGTTCCTATATTCTTAAGGTCAAGAGACACGACATTCATTCCTTTTTTTTCCATCATCGCGTCAGCAATGACCTTCACATCCTTATTCTCCATCTATAAATACGATATTTGTTTTATTTTTGCGGCTACAAAGATAAACAAAATCCGCACCAATGAAAAGGAAGTATGACATCAAGTGGGAAGATAGTGTTGATTCCACTAACAATGAAGCACTTGCAAGGATTCATGACACTGACGTACTGTCAGTCCTGGCTGCCAGGGAGCAGACATCGGGGCGCGGACAGAGGGGCAACGTGTGGAAAACCGTCCCGGGACAGAACCTCACATTCAGCATAATGCTGAAATTCGGGACCGGACTTCTTCCCCCGTTTCCCGCAATCAGGCAGTTCCGGCTCAGCCAGGCCGCTGCATTGTCAGTTGTTTCTTTCCTGAAAGACAACGGCATTGCCGCCAAAATAAAATGGCCGAACGACATATACGCCGGCAACCTCAAGATATGCGGCATACTGATCGAGAACTCGGTAAGCGGAGCGGAACTCAGACACTCGATAATCGGGATAGGACTGAACGTCAATCAGAAAGAATTTCCTGCAGACCTGCCAAATCCCACTTCAATGAGCATTGAGACCGGGAAGGAATATCCCTGTCTGGACATTATGCTTGAAAAATACATTACGGAATTCGACCGATGGCTCGACATGGCCCTTTCCGACGCTTCTGCAACGGAACTTGCCGGAATCTACGGGCAAAACCTCTATGGAGACGGAAAAACAATGGAATACCGGGACACCGGAAGCGGGGAAAGATTCAGCGCACGCATATCAGGCGTCACTGAAACCGGAATGCTTCGCCTTGAAGACATTTCAGGTCAGATCCGGGAATATGCCTTCAAGGAAGTGGAACTTGCCCTGGCTAAGCGCGCATCAGTCTGATCTCTTCAGCGGGGTCGGCAGCCTTGAAAATGGAACTGCCTGCCACAAGGATGTCGGCACCGGACGCAATGAGACCGGCCGAATTGGAAGAAGACACTCCCCCGTCCACCTCTACAAGGCACTGCAGCCCCCTGCGGACAATCTCTGCCTTTACCGTCTCTATCCTCGAATAGGTGGTCTCTATGAACTTCTGACCTCCGAATCCGGCAAAAACGGACATTATGAGCACGAAATCGCATTCGTCCAGATACGGGAAAAGACTCTCCACCGGAATGTCCGGGTTTATGGCAAGTCCTGCCTGCATGCCGAGAGAACGGACCATCTCCAGTGCCCCTGCAGGATTGTCCGAAGCATTCAGATGGAAACTCAGCATGCCGGCTCCAGCCTCCGCAAAACGGCCGATATATTTCTCCGGATTCACTATCATCAGATGCGCATCCATCGGCTTTTCTGCCTTGCGCGCTATTGCCTCCACGACAGGAAAGCCGTATGAAATGTTGGGCACGAATACCCCGTCCATTATGTCAAGATGAAAGATGTCGGCATGGCTGTTGACCATCTCCACATCCTTTTCCAGATGCAGGAAATCTGCCGAAAGCATTGAAGGTGCTATACGTACCATAATGAAAACCCGCTAATTGAAATTCACGATTATTTCCTCAAGCAGCCTTGTGAACCTGTCGAGCGACGCCAGATCAAGGCGCTCTCCCGGAGCATGTACACCCCGAAGCGTCGGACCGAACGAAATCATGTCGAGGTCAGGATACTTGTCAAGGAAAAGCCCGCATTCCAGTCCGGCATGAATCGCCCTCACGACAGGCTCTTTACCGAAAAGCCGCTGATATGCGGACACAGAGCGTTTCAGTATGTCCGAGTCCGTATTCGGCTTCCAGCCTGGGTATTCTGATTCATGGCTGACCTCAGCCCCTGCAAGGGCAAAAACAGCCTCCACCTTCATTCCGGCAGCCTTTCTTGCCGAAGTTACCGAACTGCGCTGGCTCGTGCCTACCCTTACGGTCCCGTCCCCGGTCATCTTCACGGAAGCAAGATTCGTCGAAGTTTCCACGAGCCCCTTTATGTCACTGCTCATGGCCAGCACCCCATGAGGTGCGGAAAAGAGGGCCGCAACAAGCCTGCGGCAAGAATCCTGGTCCATTACAGGACCGCATTCCCCTTCCGTAACGGAAAATTCGAACTTAATGTCAGGCTCTGTCCGTGCATATTCCGACTTCACATCCCCGGCAAATGCCATGAAGCGGGATTTCATCTTGTCCACAGCATAAAACGGCACTGCAAGCGTCGCTTCGGCATCTCTCGCTATAGCGTTTCGCTTGTTCCCGCCATCGATTCTGACAATTCCAGTGGCATGTTCCGAATACAGGAACCTCGCCAGCAACTGCACGGCATTCGCACGTCCCTTGTCGATGTCGTCCCCGCTATGACCGCCGACACATCCGCCTATCGCAATTCTTACAGCACGAAATCCATCCCAATTGCATTCCTCAATATTGTAGCGGAACACGGCTGTGGTGTCGAGTCCTCCGGCACATCCGATGAAAAGCTCCCCCTCATCCTCGGAATCGAGGTTTATCAGCGTCTTACCAGTAATGAATCCCGGCTCAAGAGCCTTAGCCCCGTCAAGACCGGTCTCCTCTCCCACGGTAAAAAGACATTCTATCCTGCCTGTCCTCAGATCGCTTGCAAGCACAGCCAGCTGGGCTGCAACCCCGATTCCGCAGTCCGCGCCCAAAGTCGTGTCTTTGGCTATCATCCAGCCGTCTTCAATCTCGAACCTTATCGGGTCCTTGGAAAAGTCATGCTCCACCCCCGGCCTCTTTTCGCACACCATGTCGGTATGGCTCTGGAGAACGAGCGTCGGAATGTCTCCGCACCCCTCGGATGCCTCCTTTATGATAAGCACATTGCCCGCCTTGTCGGACTTCGCTTCCAAAGAATGCCTCTGGGCAAAATCCATAAGGTAGGCATTGATTTTTTCTTCGTGCCCGGATTCGCGCGGAATCCGGGTAATCTCCTTGAAGATTTCCAATACTCTTGATGAATCCATGGCTGTGGCGTCAATGACGCATTTATAGTTTGAGCGCCGTTATCTTCTCACCGGGACAAGCATCTTCTCGATGTCGGTAACGTACTGCCTGAAAGTCTTGTCTATGCTCATCAGGTCCTGCACAGTTGTACATGCATGGAGAACGGTGGCGTGGTCCTTGCCGCCTATTTCCGAACCTATGGTGGACAGAGAGCAGTTCAGCAGGTTACGGCTCATGTACATGGCAATCTGCCTTGCCTGCACAATCTGACGTTTTCTTGATTTGGAGAGCAGGGTATCCCTCGTGATGTTGAAATACTGGCATACAGCCTTCTGCACCTTGTCTATGGTCACGTCATTTTTCTGCTCACCTACAATCTTGTCCGTAAGTTTCTCCGCCATCTCCACGGTGATTCCCCTGTGGGCGAACGTGGCGTTTGCCAGAAGGGATATGAGAGCACCCTCGAGTTCCCTGAAGTTGGACGTGATCCTCGTTGCAAGGAAAATCAGGACATCTTCGTCCACCTGTACACCCTCACGGAAACTGCGCGCCTTCAGCATCGAAAGACGGGTAGCGAAGTCAGGTCTCTGCAATTCCACTGAAAGACCCCACTTCAGGCGTGAAAGAAGCCTCTCCTCGAAATTCTGCAGTTCCACAGGAGGCCTGTCGGAGGTAAATATCAGTTGTTTTCCGGACTGGTGCAGATGATTGAATATCTGGAAAAATGCCGCTTGAGTCCCTTTCGACGACATGTCCTGGATATCATCCACAATCAGCACGTCTATTTTCATGTAGAATGCTATGAAATCCGTCAGCCTGTTGTTCATTATGGCGTCCATGTACTGCGTCTTGAACCTGCTGGCAGGGACATACAGCACCACGAGTTCAGGATACTTCTCCTTGACAGCGATTCCGACCGCCTGGGCTATGTGCGTCTTGCCGAGTCCCGGCCCCCCGAACAGGAAAAGCGGGTTGAAGGATGTCTTTCCCGGATGGACGGATATGCTCTCGCCTGCCGTGATGCCCATCTTGTTGCACTCGCCTTTTACAAGGTTGCCGAAACAATAGTTCGGATTCAGCTGCGGGTTGATTTTCACCCTCTGGACACCAGGAATCACGAAAGGATTCGGAGTGCCGGACTGGGTGTAAGTCGGAACCGTTACAGGCTTGTTTTCAGGAGTGTTGTAATGGGTGGCAGGATATGTGAGCGGAGGCTGTACCTTAACGGGCCTGACCTTATATATGAGTCTGGCATCTGCTCCGATTTCCCTCTTGATCACCTTCTTCAGTACGTCGAGATAATAATTCTCTATATATTCCCTGAAAAATTCCGAAGGGACTTCGACAGTCAGCGCCCCGTTTTCGAATGAAACCGGCCTGATCGGCTTGAACCATGTCTCGAATGCCCCGGGATTGACGATATTTTCTATTATCGTCAGGCATCTTCCCCATATCATTGTGTGATTTTCCTTTGTCATTCGAGCCATTGTGTAGTTCAGGTCCTTGTTCAGAAATTTGTGATGACAAAGATGAGGAAAAATTTATTATAAAAATATCGAAATGCTATTGCATTTTAATTTTATTTTACATCTAAACGATTAAGGAATCTGCAAACGATTGTTTTAATAATTTATTGATTTTCAATATATTACAACCACTTAAAATACATAATGCCGCCATTATTCAGACTCTTATGATTTTGAATTATTCAAAATTGATAATCTGCGGAAAATCATCGGCCAACGCATCAGAATACGGATATCCTGATGTACTTTTTTGGATTTTCTTCTATTTTCTTTACGAGGGAATTCACGTCCGTCAGCAGGGAGTCAAGAGAACGGTAAAGCGAATCATCTTTCATGAGAAGGCCGAGACTCCCGTCCGGATCCTGTATGCTTCCGAGAAGCGACCTGAACGAACTGAGTACGGAGGCCACTTCCTGCGGATCTACCGCAGCGGTGATTTCCGCAATATCCGAAACTGCGTTGCCCGCCATATTCAGGGTGGAGTCAAGATTTGCGGCAAGGGAATTCAGGCTTTCGGCAAAAGCAGCAAACTCTTCCGACTTTCCGCCGATGGCCTCCGACAAGGCCTCCACATTTGAGGCCGTCTTTTCAAGATGCTCAAGAGTCCTCTCCACGGATATCCTGTTCTTCTCTCCGAAAAGCCGGTTCACGTTCCCGACGACGGCATCGAGGCTGTCAAGTGTGTTCTCCAGTTTGGATGCGAGCGAAGTCACGCTGCCGGCGAGAGAAGCGATCATGTCAGGCTCCGCTCCGCCCTCCAGCCTGCCTCCGTCCGGAACGGCGGTCTCCGACTGTCCGGGAATCACTTTCAGGCCCTTTGTCCCCATAATGTCCGTACCCGTTATCACAAGCCTCGAATCATCAGGAAAAGTAAAATCCCGGCTTACGGAACATGTCACCGAAAACATCCCGCTTTCCTTGTCATATTCTATTCCGGCCACCTGACCTGCCCTGTATCCCCTGTAAATGACCGGAGCAGACGGCAAAAGTCCCTGCAAATCCTCGTATTCGGCTGTAATCTCATATTCCCTGTTGAATATGTCCCCATTCCGGAGATAGTTTATCACAAGGAATGATGCACAGAGCACGACTATGACAAAAACGCCTATTTTGAGTTCCTTATTGTTTTTCCAGTTCATAATATCACGAATTTTGACCATACTAAAGCCTTGTCACGCTGCTGCCGTTCACTTTAACGGGGAATGCTCCGGGAAACTTGTCCTTTACACGCCTGCCGCAAGCCCGGGCTTCCTCGATTGATCCGGCCCTTATTACATATTTATATATGCCGCCGCTCTTGACGGCGACCGCATCATATCCCCGGAAAGATTCGTCATCTTCAGGCAGCAGCCTTCCCAAGGCGAATATCTGCACTCCATAGAACGTCCCTTCCGGAGAAGAAGTCCCCTGCCCTGCCGGCGAAGACTGCTTGCCGCCCGCCGCACCTTCAGGAGCATAGTCAAGGCTTCCGTCATATTTTGTCTTGAACGAACGGAAGGCATTGAACATCCTCTGCGCTATGGCATCCTGACCCGAGGACGACCTCATCGTCTTCAGATCCGAACTGTTGGATATGAAGCCCACTTCTATCAATACGGCAGGCATCTTGGTCTTCCAAAGGACAAGAAAAGGGTCCTGCCATATTCCGCGGCTGTGCCCGATGGGGCCCTTGCTCATTTCCGCATCCACTTCCGCAGCAAACAGGATGCTCTGCTCATAAAAGGCATTCTGCATCAGATTGAAGAATATGAACGATTCCGGGTCGTCCGGATCGAAGCCCTGGTAAGTGGTGGTATAATCCTCTTCCATCAGAATCACGGAATTCTCTCTCCGGCACACGTCCATATTATAGGAGAACAAGTCTCTGTTCTTGTCCGAAGACTGCCCGAGGATATGGGTGGAAAAGCCATGCGGAGAACCGGAAGACACGGAATTTATATGAATGGAAATGAAGAGGTCCGCATTGTTGCGGTTGGCAATCGCAGCCCGTTCGCTCAAGGCTATGTACTTGTCGGAAGACCTCGTGTATATCACTTTCACGTCCGGATATGCATTCTTTATCTTCGTGCCGAGTTTCGTGGCTATGGAAAGGTTGAGAGTCTTCTCGTATGTCTTCCTGTCCTTGCTGACGCATCCGGCGTCCTTTCCGCCGTGTCCGGGATCTATGACCACGGTCTTCAGTTTCGGGCGGGAACTGTCCTCCGCCTCCATGGAAACTTCGGAAAGCAGGCAGAAAAGGAATGCCGACACTGCTGCCGCACAACGAAAAATCTTCATTCCATATCGCTCCATTTGGTTATTTTTGAAAATAGTTATAAATTTGCGACTTGCAAAAATACGAAAAATTGCTGATATAAGAGATAATTAATGTCGCAATATACATCCGGAAAAAAGAAAACGGGGACGGAAAGATTGACCATAGTGGCTCTAATTCTGCTGCTCGTCAGTTCATTTACGGTTTCTTCGCAGGAGGACAGGCGGTCTCGGCGGGCCAGGAGGGCAGCCGAGCGGATTGCCGTTGCCGACAGCGCAGTCCGGATGAATTCCGATTCCACATTTTCGGTCACGGACTCCACATACGCAGATTCACTGCATTTGTCCGACTCGATTTCCGCCGCAAGGGCGGATTCCCTTGAAATGCTGAACAAGAGTTCGTTGGACATGCCGGCCTTCACGACGGCAAGGGACTCGATAGTGGAAGACTTTACAGCAGGGAAAAGGATGATATACTATTACGGCGACGTCAGCGTGACATACGGAGACATGAAGCTGACTGCCGACTACATGGAATACAACATCCAGACAAAAACGGTATATGCCCGAGGCACAAAGGATTCCACAGGTACGATAACGGGGATGCCCACAATGGAACAGGGGGGCAAGACCTACACGATGGAAGAACTCCACTACAATTTCGACTCAGGAAAGGCAAGGATCTCCAACATGGTGACCCAGGAGCAGGAAGGCATATTGCACGGCAAGAACATCAAGATGATGAACGACAAGTCGATCAACATCACCAAAGGCAAATATACCGTGTGCGACTGCGAACATCCGCACTACTACCTGCACCTGACGGCCGCAAAAGTCATCACCGACCCTTCCCAGAAAACGGTCTTCGGGCCGGCATACCCTGTCATAGAAGACGTGCCCCTGTTCCCGGTCATACTGCCGTTCGGATTCATTCCCAAACGGCCAGACAGGGCGACAGGATTCCTGATGCCTACCTTCGGCGAAGAAAGTGCACGCGGATTCTATCTGCGCGACGCGGGAATGTATTTCGTGATAGGAGACTATTTCGACCTTTCCCTAACGGGTGACATCTATACCCTCGGTTCATGGAGCGCACAGATAGACTCCCGTTACAAGGTCAACTACAAGTGCAACGGTTCATTCTCTATCACCTATTCCAACGACCAGACGGGAGAACGCGGAAGCACGGACTTCTTCCAGACCAAGAACTTCGGGGTAAGGTGGAGCCATTCTCAGGACTCGAAGGCAAGGCCCGGCACCACCTTCAGCGCTTCCGTCAACTTTTCAAGCCCGTCCAACAGCCGTTACAACTCCACATCCGTGGATGAAGCCCTGCAGAACCAGATTTCATCGTCAATCTCATATTCAAAGAACTGGAACGGAAAGTTCAACCTTTCCATCAACGCCCTGCACAACCAGAATTCGAGGGACAGTTCCTACTCCTTCACTCTGCCTAACCTGACCTTCTCTGTAACCCGTTTCTATCCGTTCAAGCAAAAGAACAGGGTCGGAAAGAAAAAGTTTTACGAGGAGTTCTCATTGGGCTACAGCACCACACTGCAGAACAAGATAAATTTCAAGGCATCGGAATTCAACCAGCCCGGCTTCCTGGACAAGTTCCAGAACGGAATGACACACAATTTCCAGATAGGGCTTCCGAGTTTCTCCCTGTTCAAGTACATCAACTTCACCCCGAGCATATCATACGGGATGAACTGGTTTTTCCGTTCTACCGAAAGGGTCTACAATCCGGACACGGACGAGGTAGAAGAAGTGGACAGCGGACAGTTCGGCACATTCGGCGCCACGCATACCTATTCCGGAAGCCTGTCAATGAGCACAAGGCTATACGGTCTCTTCAATTTCGGCAAGCACCGGAAGATACAGGCCATCAGACATGTGATTTCCCCGAGCCTCTCTTTCAATTTCAGTCCTGAAAAGGGAAAATACTTCAACGGATGGAGGACATTGACCTACACGGACGTTAACGGAGTCCAACATTCTGAAGAATACAACATTTATTCAGGCCAACTGTACTCCCCGCCGAGCCGCGGACGGACAGCCAGCCTGTCGCTTTCCATAAGCAACAACCTCGAAGCAAAAGTCCGTGACCTGAGGGACACTACTGGAAAAGGAGAGAAAAAAATCAAGCTGATAGACCAGCTTACGTTGAGCACCGGCTACAACTTCCTCGCCGACTCGATGAAACTCAACAACATAGGTATCACCATGTCCACTTCGGTATTCGGCAAGGTGGGCATAAGCGCAAACGTCAACCTCGACCCGTACGCAATCGACGAACAGGGCCGCAGATACAACAAGTTCAACATCCAGACGATGGGCTGGAAATATCCTGTCAGGCTCACGAATGCCAGCGCATCGATTTCGTACTCCCTGTCAGGTGACGGAACAATAAAAGGAAACGACGGAAGGGCCCAGGCAGGAGGCAATCCTGCAGACAACTACACGAGGATATACTACCATCCTGTCACCGGAGAATATATCCCAGGAGGATGGCTGTACTATCTGAACCCGAATTCCCCGTGGTCGGTAAACTTCAACTATTCATACAGTTACAGCCGGTCGTACCAATATTCCAACAACCAGCTGATTACAAACCACAGGCATACGCAGACACTCGGAATATCGGGAAACGTGAAAATAACACCGGCCCTTTCGATAAACCTCACCACAGGTTTCGACCTGATGGCACTGAAACTTACCACAACACAGTTGAGTGCGACATACGACCTGCACTGCTTCAACATCTCGTTCTCATGGGTTCCTTCCGGACAATGGGAATCCTGGTCGTTCAGGATAGCGGCCAATGCCGCCGCCCTCGCCGACCTTCTGAGATTCAAGAAGAGCAGCAGTTACTGGGACAATTGATACATAATTACTGACATTAAAAGATAAACGATGAACAAAGCAGTCCGTATCAGGCTAATCCTGATGAACTTTCTCCAGTGGGCAGTATGGGGTGCCTACCTCACTTCCATGGGCAATTACCTCGCCTCAATCGGCCTTGCAGAAAAGATTGGGCTTTTCTACTCGATGCAAGGGATTGTCTCCATATTCATGCCTGCCATAATAGGCATAATAGCAGACAGATATGTACCTGCACAAAGGCTCCTCGGCATCTGCCACCTGATTGCAGGCGCCGCAATGGTGGCGGCAGGGTATTACGGAATGTCCGCAGGAAGCGATGCCCGCTTCGGGACCCTGTTCCCATTGTATGCCGTCAGCGTGGCTTTCTACATGCCTACCATAGCGCTGTCCAATTCCGTGGCATTCAAGATTCTCGTCAAGAACGGATATGACACGGTACGCGACTTCCCTCCTATCAGGGTGTTCGGCACAATAGGATTCATCTGCTGCATGTTCCTTGTGAATCTGCTCAGGGACGGAAACGGAGTGCAGTTCCAGAACACCTACAACCAGTTTTTCGTGTCGGGCGCAGCCGGACTTCTGCTGTTTCTCTACAGTTTCACCCTTCCTTCATGTCCGTGCGCAGGTCACGGCAAGTCCCAGACCCTGGCCGAAGCACTCGGGATAAAGGCATTCAGCCTGTTCAAGGACAGGGGAATGGCCACTTTCTTCCTGTTCTCCATGCTGCTCGGTGTAGCCCTCCAGATAACCAACGGTTTTGCGAACCCGTACATTTCTCATTTCGAGAATGTTCCCGAATTCAAGGACAGCTGGTGGGTCGAGTACTCCAACATCCTCATATCCATATCGCAGATGTCCGAGACCCTCGGAATCCTTCTGATACCTTTCGCCATGAGATTCTTCGGCATCAAAAAGGTAATGCTCATCGCCATGGTGGCATGGGTATTCAGATTCGGGCTGCTCGGTCTCGGCAATCCGGGCCCGGGAGTATGGATGCTCATCCTTTCAATGCTGGTCTATGGTGTGGCATTCGACTTCTTCAACATCTCCGGTGCCCTGTATGTCGAACAGCGTTCCTCCGACGGGATAAAATCCAGCGCACAAGGACTGTTTATGCTCATGACCAACGGAATAGGGGCCACAATAGGCACTCTTTGCGCCCAGGAATTTGTCGTCAACCCTCTTGTCATCCATGCTGAGAATCCTGACTGGAGCATGGCATGGTTCATATTCGCCGCCTATGCGCTTGTCGTTGCCGTCCTGTTCGCCCTCCTTTTCAAGGATCCGGGGAAAGGACCATACAGCAAGGTCGCCTGATAGCCTCCAGGTGTTGGATATTAAATATTTTTGTATATCTTTGCACAATCATTGAAAGTGCACGGCACTTTTCTTATACCTGATCCGATACAGATTATGCCTCTCGGCAGAACCGGCAATCGCATCAGTATCTGAATTTAACAATACCTTATATAAATTATATGCACACTATTTTTGATCTCAACGAGATGGAGTTGGAGCAAGTACGTGAACTTGCCAAGGAGCTGAAGATCCACATTACCAAAAAAATGGACAAAAAAGAGATCTCGTACCTTATACTGGACAAAGAAGCGGCCATAAACGCCCACAACGAACCTGCAAAGCCAAAAAGAGGCAGACCTAGAAAGGTGAAGGAGCCGGAAGCCAAAGACATACAGACGGCGGAAACTGCAGCGGCCGAAAAGGAAACGGCAGAAACGGCCAAACCGGAAAGAAAGACAACCACAAGGAAAAAGAGGACAAAAAAGGCCGAAGACCAGCAGATCAAGGAACAGGAAACGGCAAGCCAGCCTCAGCAGCAAGCACAACAGGAAACGCAGGAAGATCCTTCACGCCAGCCGTCAGCAGCCGCTCCAGCCCAGCCTTCTGCGGCAGGACAGGAAGAACCGGCAGCCGTCCAGCCCCAGCAAAGAAAAAGAAGATCAAGAATACAGAAAAACCAGGCTGCCGATACGGCATCTACGGAAGAGGAAAAACAAATTCAGGCTGTCCCGGCAGAAAAGCCCGCACCTGCGGACACCGGAAAACTGCCGCACACGGAAATCGTCCAGCAGCCGCAACAACAACTGCCGCAGCAACAGCAACAACGGCAACAGAACAGGCAGGTCAACCAGCAGCAGTTCGCCAAAAATCAGAACCCTCAGCATTTCCAGCAGAATTATCAGCCGCAAAGGCAGCTTCCGCAGCCGAAAGTCGAATTCGACGGCGTAGTGGAAGCGACAGGTGTCCTGGAAATAATGCCGGACGGCTACGGCTTCCTGCGTTCATCCGACTACAATTACCTCAACTCGCCTGATGACATCTACGTATCCGTAAGCCAGATAAAGGCAAACGCACTCAAGACGGGAGATACGGTAACAGGTGAAATCAGGCCGCCCAAGGAGGGCGACAAATATTTCCCGCTTGTCAGAATAAAATATATCAACGGACGCACTCCGGAATTCATCAGGGACAGGATCCCGTTCGATTTCCTCACGCCGCTTTTCCCTGACGAGAAATTCAACCTCGTCGGCAACGGGCACAACGATCTCTCTTGCCGTGTCGTGGACATGTTCACCCCTATCGGGAAAGGACAGCGCGGACTTATCGTCGCCCAGCCGAAAACAGGTAAGACAGTTCTCCTCAAATCAATAGCCAATGCCATAGCCGACAACCACCCGGAAGTCTACATGATCGTGCTTCTCATAGACGAGAGGCCGGAAGAGGTTACCGACATGGCACGCAGCGTAAAGGCGGAAGTAGTGGCATCCACTTTCGACGAACCGGCTGAAAAACATGTGAAAGTGGCCAATATGGTGCTGGAAAAGGCAAAAAGGCTCGTCGAATGCGGACATGATGTCGTCATTTTCCTTGACTCCATAACAAGGCTCGCACGGGCATTCAACACAGTCCAGCCCGCATCCGGCAAAGTCCTCTCAGGAGGAGTGGACGCCAATGCACTCCACAAGCCGAAACGTTTCTTCGGAGCGGCAAGGAATATAGAAAACGGAGGCTCGCTTACAATACTTGCAACCGCACTGACAGATACCGGCTCGAAAATGGACGACGTCATTTTCGAGGAATTCAAGGGAACGGGAAACATGGAACTGCAACTGGACAGGAAACTTGCCAACAAGCGCATCTTCCCGGCAGTTGACGTCACCCTGAGCAGCACCAGACGCGATGACCTGCTGTACACGCAGGAGCAGAGCAACAGAATCTGGATTCTCAGGAACTACCTTGCAGACATGACTTCCGTAGAAGCCATGGAATTTCTCAAGGACAGGCTCGAAAAGACGGTGTCCAACGAAGAATTCCTCATTACGATGAACGGAGACAAATTGCAGTAGTGTCTGCCCTACCTCAATCTGTTCTTCTCGAAATGGGGTATGTTGACAGTCTTGAAAATTACCATCGAGACAACGCACAATACCGTTCCGGCGAGATATGCATATGAAAACGATGCTGCCTGGCCGATGATTCCGCCGAGCACCAGACCCATACCGATGCCGAGGTCCCATGACGTAAGATATGTGGACGTCGCCGTACCTCTCTGATTGTGCTCGGCAAGATTCACGAACATCGTATTGAAGGCAGGAAACATCGAGCCGAAGCCTGCACCGAGGACAAGAGCCATGCAATAGAAGAGCATGCGAGTGAATTCCGGACTGAACCGCATCAGCTTCTCGCACAGGAAAAGCCCGAAAAACGCGGCGGTCGCCATGTACATCCCGAACACTATGATACGCGTGATGTTGCCCTTGTCGACCTGTTTTCCGGAAAACAGCCTTGAAATTGCCATGCCGGCAGCCATAAAAGTAAAAAACAGGCCTGTACCTTCAGTCAGGCCTATACTTTTTGCATACATTGCAACGTATGTCGTGTTTATTCCATACGGTATCGACAACAGGAGAAGATCCACCCCGAGAGGTATGCCCTTGAGAAGTATGAAACGATCCAGCGAGACATGAGGATTCTTCTGCATCAGGGGCTTTACCGGTGTCCTTACGGTCATGGCGACGAAAAAGCCTGCCGTACAGCATCCCAGCGCTCCGAGAAAAATGACGTCGAAAGTATAGAAGTCATGAAGGAACAGCCCTATCATAGGCCCCAGAGCCATGGCGATATTGTTCGCAAGCCCGTAGTATCCGAGGGCCTCTCCCCTTCTTGAAGAAGGAGTTATGTCTATGACTATCGTATTTCCGGCAACAGTGACCGTACCGAAGGAAAGGCCGTGCAGAATCCTCAGCATCACGAAAATGAGCAGAGATCCGGCAATCAGATAACCTCCGAAAATCAGGGTGAAAACGAGAAATGCCAAGAGATAAAGAGGCTTTCTCGGCAATGTGTCCAAGAGATATCCGGAAAAAGGCCTTACCGTAAGAGCAGCGACCGTATAGCACGACAGGATGACACCTATCATGCTTTTTGCGACGCCGTACTCTTCAGCCAGATAAAAAGGCAACACCGGCATAAGCAGGAAAAAGCCGAAATACAGCAGAAAATTAGCGAGAAGTATACAGCAGTAGTCTCTTGTAACAAGTCTGTCCTTCATGGCTGGCATTATTCAAAATACAAAATCTTTACGTCTCCGGAGCACAAATATAGAAATTTCCGTAAATTTATTGTAACAAATGCATGTGCGTCCCGTCTTATTGTCGGAAACACAAAAACAAACCAGACATGAAAAGAATCAGAAACATCCGTATCATCACAGTCCTGACGGCACTGAT
This sequence comes from uncultured Bacteroidales bacterium, assembly GCA_944326375.1. Taxonomy (GTDB): domain Bacteria; phylum Bacteroidota; class Bacteroidia; order Bacteroidales; family UBA932; genus Cryptobacteroides. Next base: position 27,019 of record CALVDU010000128.1, read on the forward strand.
GCTCCTCCCGTCGGCCGCACATCCAGAAATGCAGGCAAAAGGGAGAAATTCCGTAATCGGCGTAATCCAGAAATACGACAACTCCGACGGGGCTGAAAGCATCAACATCGGTCCTTTCCTGATGAAAATCGCCAGGACGGCAGCCGATGACGAAGGCAAAAAATACCTGAAACATCTGAACAGGATGATAATATTTTCAGCCGAAGAAGTATCCGGCCAGATACGGGAAAGGATTGCCGACGATTTCAGGACGGCACTCAGGGACTACGAGACGCTGATGGACGTGACCGACGAAGAGGACAAGGTGACGATATGCATCAAGCGGGAAAACGAAGAAACCATTTCGGAAATGGTAATTTATGTCGAATCGGAACTGACTGCAATCGTCATGTCCGGAAAAATTCCGGTTTCTGAAATACAGAGCATCGCAGAAGAAGCCATGCAGGATCAATAAAAATGGAAAAGGAAGAATTCAAACGGCTCTGGCTTCCTCCCTGCGATGATTTTTACCGGACGGCCTGCTCTATCCTCGGCTCAGAGGCGGACGCAAAGGATGCAGTACAGGATCTGTACATCAGGCTCTGGAACAGCAGGGACAGTCTCGGAAACATCCGTTCTCCCATGGCCTACGGCAACCGCATAGTCCGGAACATCTGCATCGACAGGTTAAGGTCAGCGGCCGCACGACGGGAGACAGACGAAACCGCGGAAGAATGCGCTGCATTCATTTCCGGAGACAATGCCGAAAAGCGGATGATCGACAAAGAGACTCTGCGCAGTCTGAAAGACGCTATGGAAACCCTTCCGGAAAATTGCCGGACAGCCGTCAGGCTCCGCTTTTTCGAGCAGATGGAATACGACGAGATCGCCCGCAATACAGGCTTCTCCGCAATAAATGTCAGAGTCCTCATCAGCAGAGGCAGGAAAATGCTCCGGAAAGCAATGGAAGACAAGAACCCAAAAATCCGCAAGGCATGAACAGGAATATAAATAATACAGCAGAAAAAATCTCCGTTCCGGAAAATCTCCACACGGAAATATCGGAACTCATCGACTCCCTCGATGCAGCCGAAAAACTGATGAAGCCGGAAAGGAAAGGCCCGGCAAGAAAGATCATCATCACTGTTTCCGGGATTGCGGCAGCGGCTGCCATCCTTATCACGGCAGGATTATGGAACACGCGTACCGGCGTTCCGGAAGACACATTTTCCGACCCGATGCTCGCATACGCAGAAGCCGAAAAAGTGCTCACGGAAATCTCCGAAAAGATGAGACCGGCAATCGGACAGGCCCGGGAAGCCGGAGAGACGATAAAATCGCACACTGAAACCATTAAACGGTTATACAATAAACAATCAATTGAACAACAATAAATAAAACATATTAGTTTTAGATAATAACATTTTTGTTATCAAGATAAAAGTCATGAAAAAGGCAATTTTGGCAATGGTTGTGATGCTCATTGCAGCAATGGCATCCGCACAGGAAGGCAGGGAAATCTACAACAAATATTCCGGCAAGAAAGGAGTCAGCGCAGTCTATATCTCCCCTTCCATGTTCGAACTGATGAAAAGCATTCCGGACATGGAAATAGACGGCGAAAACGTAAACATCGGGAAAATCATCAAGTCCCTCTCCGGAATGTACATCCTCGACATCGAAGACGCCGAACTCGCAAAGCAACTGTCATCCGACATAAACGGGATGGTGGCAAAGAACAAGTATGAGATGCTGATGGAGGCAATCGACGAGGAGGATGTCATGCACATCTACATTGTCCGCAAAGGCGACTCGGTAAGCGATTTCCTGATGATAGCCGAAAGCGAGGGTACGGTTGACGTAATCTGCATCGCCGGGGACATCCCTTTCGAGGATTTGCAGGAACTGATAGGAGCAGCCGCATCCGAATGACAATGCGGCACCTGTCGTCCCGACCGAAGCGGAGGAATCAGCCTGATGAGTATTTTTGCGTATAATTTGTATCTTTGTCCCTCAATAGCCCCAATGGCAATAGGAGAAACATTCATTTATGAAAGATTACGGATTCATCAGAGTTGCTGCGGCAGTGCCCGCCTTAAAGGTAGCAGACGTGAAATTCAACGTCGCTGAAATGTGCAGGATGACGGAACTGGCGGAAAAGAAGCAGGTTTCAATCCTGCTTTTTCCGGAATTGGGAGTTACAGGATACACATGCGGCGACCTTTTCGGACAAAGGGCACTCTCCGACGCTGCGGAAGACGGCATCAAGACACTCATGGAATGCACCAGGGGCAAATCCGTAACGGTAATTGCCGGAGCACCGGTCGCATTCCGGGGAAGGCTCTACAACTGCGCAATCGTCCTCCACAACGGAAACATAAAAGGAATAGTGCCCAAGACATGGCTTCCGAACTACAACGAATTCTACGAGGCGAGATGGTTCAGTTCCGGAAAGGACTTCCTGAACCGGCGCTCTGCAGGCACAGGGAGGAACCTCGTGAACGGAAAGGACACTGTCAGGGAGGGCTTCTGCGAAGAAATCCGCTATGCCGGCTTCAGATGCAACATTTCCCCGAATCTCCTGTTCGAGACCGGAAACGCCACTTTCGGAATCGAAATATGCGAAGACATGTGGACCCCTGTGCCTCCGTCCTCATATCTCGCCCTTGCCGGCGCACAGCTGATATTGAATCCTTCAGCCAGCAATGAAGTCCTCGCAAAGCATGAATACCGCAAATCCCTCATAAGCCAATTGTCCGCAAGGAACGTGTGCGGATACGTCTATTGCTCGTCCGGTTTCGGGGAATCCACCCAGGACCTCGTGTTCGGAGGCACGGCACTGATCTACGAAAACGGCTCTCTGCTTGCAGAAAACGAAAGGTTTTCCCTTGAACCGACATTCACTGCAGCAGACATCGACATCGAAAGGCTAGACACCCACAGGCAGAAAATCAGCACATTCGCAGCAGTTTCGCCTGACGGCACCGCTGCAGCCGAGTATTCAACGCTCTATTCCCGCATAAGCACCGGGAAACCTGCAAAAACCGACTTCTCCGCAAAACTTCTCCGCCATATCGAGGCACATCCGTTCGTCCCGTCCGGGGAAGATGACGGAAGGTGTACGGAAATACTGTCCATTCAGGTGACCGGGCTGGCGTCCAGACTCTCGCACCTCGGACAATGCACAGCCGTCATCGGCATCTCCGGAGGTCTTGACAGCACACTCGCCCTCCTTGTCACGGTACTTGCATTCGACAGGCTCGGACGGGACAGGAAAAACATAATAGGAGTTACCATGCCTGGCTACGGCACAACCGGCAGGACGCACGGCAACGCCTCCGGCCTAATGTCGGCATTGGGTATCACGCAGAAAGAAATATCAATTGCGCCTGCCTGCGACCGGCATTTTCTCGACATCGGGCACGACAAGCACGTCCACGACGTCACATACGAGAATTCGCAGGCAAGGGAGAGGACGCAAATTCTAATGGACATCGCCAACAGCACCGGAGGAATAGTGGTCGGAACCGGAGACCTTTCCGAACTTGCCCTCGGATGGGCGACCTACAACGGAGACCACATGTCGATGTACGGAGTGAACGCAAGCATCCCCAAGACCCTTGTAAGACATCTTGTAAAATGGTGTGCCGACAGGCATTTCGGGGACGGAGCACAAAACGACAAATCAGCCAAAGAAATCCTGTACGACATAATAGACACGCCAATCAGTCCCGAACTTCTCCCTGCCGACGACAAGGGGAACATAAGCCAGAAGACGGAAGATCTCGTCGGGCCATATGAACTCCACGATTTCTTCCTCTACAATCTTTTCAGAAACGGATACTCTCCCGACAAACTACTTTTCCTCGCACAAAAGGCTTTCGCCGGCATTTACGACGGCGACACAATAAAAAAATGGCTGAAGACATTCTTGCGGAGATTCTTCAGCCAGCAGTTCAAACGCTCATGCCTGCCTGACGGACCGAAAGTCGGAAGCGTGTCCCTGTCGCCGCGGGGAGACTGGAGAATGCCTTCAGACGCAAAAGCCGCCCTCTTCCTCGAAGGGCTTGATGATTAGAGGGAAGAAATAAGTTTCTCGAAAATAAGGGTCATCTTGTCCGCTGCGGCATCCGCTGCTGCGACAACGTCGTCCCCGTTGTTCTCGTAATCATCTGCGTAGTCATCATGGGCCTCATTCGTGATTACCGACATCCCGAACACAGGCACGGATGCGTGCCTTGCCGCTATGACTTCAGGAATCGTGGACATCCCGACGGCATCCGCTCCAATGAGCCTGAAATACTTGTATTCCGAAGGCGTCTCGTACGAAGGGCCGGTACCAGCTATGTATACACCCTTTTTCAGCGGGATTCCGAGTTCGTCCGCCACTTTTTCGGCAGCAGAAATGAGGGCCGGGTCATACGGACGGGTCATGTCCGGAAACCTCGGACCGAACTCTTCAAGATTCTGGCCCACTAGCGGATTCGGAAGCAGGTTGATATGGTCCTTTATTATCATCAGGTCTCCCACCTTGAAGTCATAGTTGACGCCGCCTGCCGCATTCGAGACGAAAAGTCTCCTTATGCCCAATTTTATCATCACCCTGATCGGGAGCACCACAAGTTCCATCGGATACCCCTCATAATAATGGAACCTGCCCTGCATCGCCATGACTGTCTTCCCGCCAAGCGTGCCTACGATGAAATTTCCCTTATGCCCTATAGCAGTGGAAACCGGAAATCCGGGGATTTCCCTGTACGGCACCACGACAGGGTCCGAAATCCTGTCAGCAAGTTTGCCCAGACCGCTGCCGAGCACTATTCCCGTTTCGGGTTCCATTCCGCCGATTCTGCCTTTCAGGAATTCCACGGCATTGGCGATTCTTTCAATTCTTGGATCCATGTTTATCTCTTGTTTTCGTTCATATCACATTTTGCGCCGGACCAGGAAATCCGCCCGGCAGCCTCACCTGAGTTTCGGCAGCACCCTGCGGGCCCCTTCCAGAATCTCCTTTTCCCCTTCCACTTTTCTGTGCCTCATGACGAAACGCCCGTTGCATATTACGGAATCGATGCAGTCACTGTGGGCAGAGTATACGAAATTGGCGAGAAACGGAGCATCAGAAAGAAAAAAAGTGTTGTCCATGTCCACTATCAGGATGTCAGCAAGCGCCCCTTCTTCTATTTTTCCGCAATTCAGTCCGAGGGCCTTTGCGCCGTTTGCCGTAGCCATGGCCAGAAGTTCATCCAACGGCATCGCCGCCGGATCGCCTCTCCATGCCTTCTGCACGATGGCAGCCGTCTTCATTGCCTCCTGAAGGTCAAGATTGTTGGAAGATGCACAGCCGTCAGTCCCGAGGCAGACATTTACCCCGGCATCCCGCAACTCATTGTAGAGGAACCTGTATCCTGACGACAATTTGAGGTTGGAGTTGATGTTGTGCACGCATGACACTCCCCTGTCCGCAAGAATCCTGATGTCCTCCTCATTTATCCAGAGCGTATGGGCCGCTGTCACGTCAGGTCCCAGCACCCCCAGGTCCTCGAGATATTTTACAGGAGTCACGCCATGTTCAGCGATACAGTCCTTTACCTCCTTTTCCGTCTCGCTTAGGTGAACATTGATTTTCAGCCCCCTCCGGCGGGCAAATTCCGTTGCCCAGCATATCTGTTCCGGACTGACCGAATATATGGAATGTATGGCCACGGCAAGGCCCAGGCGGTCGCACCAATGCTCGGATTCCTCATACAGGGATTCGCATTCGCACCTTTGCACAGTCCCCTTGGCCTTGTCGAAATGGTCGAGGTGCACGTATGAGAGGACGGCCCTCAAACCGCTCTCCTCCACGGCCTTTGCGGCAGCCGCAGGATACCAGTATTGGTCGTAAAAAGTTGTGGTGCCCGTCTTTATCATTTCGAGGCAGGCGACCTTCGTCGCCCAGTAGACATATTCCTCATCGATTTTTTCCTCTTTCTCCCAGATACGCCCTATCCATTCGGAAAACAGGATATCCTCCCCTACTCCCCTCATCATGGACATTGCCGCATGGATATGCGAATTGACCAGCCCCGGAAGGGCAGCCTTGCCGTCGCACTCCACCACCTCGGTCTCCCCGGACGGAACGGGACATTCTCCGGATGGCATTATCCTCACGATTGTCCTGCCGTCGGTCAATATGTCGCACCTCCTGTCATCCAACAATATATGCCTCAACAATATCTTGCCCATATCCAAAGTATCTTTCTGCGAAGATACGAAATAATGATTACAGATTCGGACAAATTTTGTAAATTTGGCGTCGAATTTCAAAATCCAGACGATAAAATGGCATTCAAAGGCATAATAGAAGTGGACACGCAAAGGTGCAAAGGTTGCTCTGTGTGTGTCGCAAACTGTCCTACCGGCAGTATCAGGCTTTCATCGAAAGTCAACGGCAAAGGATACAATTACGCTGAAATGGTCGGAGACGGATGCATAGGGTGCTCGAACTGCGCCATAGTCTGTCCAGATTCGGTCATAACGGTTTACAGAGCAAAAGTTCAGTGATATGGCAGAGAAAGTTTTGATGAAAGGAAATGAAGCGATTGCCATATCGGCAATCCGCAACGGTGTGGACGGGTATTTCGGATATCCTATCACGCCGCAGTCGGAAGTGATGGAAACCCTCATGAAGGAAAAGCCGTGGGAGACCACCGGCATGGTGGTTCTCCAGGCGGAAAGTGAAGTCTCTTCCATAAATATGGTATATGGAGGTGCCTCATGCGGGAAAAAGGTGATGACATCCTCCAGCAGCCCGGGAGTGAGCCTCATGTGCGAAGGCATCAGCTATATGGCGGGGGCGGAACTGCCGTGCGTAATCGTTGACGTGATGCGCGGCGGTCCGGGCCTCGGCACAATCCAGCCAAGCCAGGGCGACTACAACCAGATTGTGAAAGGCGGCGGACACGGAGACGACCACAACATCGTGATTGCCCCTGCTTCAGCCCAGGACATGTACGATTTCGTGGACTGGGGCTTCGAACTGGCCTTCAAGTACCGCAATCCGGTGGTGATTCTGGCGGACGGCGTCATCGGCCAGATGATGGAGAAGGTGGAGATGCACCCTATGAAACCGAGGATGACGGACGAGGAAATCCGGGAAAAGGCACCGTGGGCAACCACAGGGAAACCGTCATGGAGAAATTATAACATAATCACTTCCCTCTCCCTCGACTCCGACATCCAGGAGGAGTTCAACAGGAAACTCCATGCAAAATATGCCCTCATCGAGGAAAATGAGGTAAAATATTCAGAATACATGACTGAAGACGCCGAGTACCTGTTCACGGCATTCGGATGCTCGTCCCGCATCTGTGAGGCTGCAGTTGACATTCTCCGCTCTGAAGGCATCAGGGCGGGGCTGCTCAGGCCGATAACCCTTTTCCCTTTCCCTCACAAGGAAATAAAGAGGCTTGCCGCACGGATGAAAAGCATGATGAGCATCGAACTGAATTTTGGCCAGATGGCGGAAGACGTGAGACTTGCCGTTGAAGGACAGTGTCCGGTAGGTTTCTACGGACGCCAGGGCGGCAACATATTCACTCCGGAAGAGGTCGTTGCCGAGTTCAAGAAGTTCAACAACATCCAATAATGCACAGAATATGAACATCGAAGACATAAAGAAACCCGAGAACATAGTCTATCGCAAGCCTGCGCTTCTGACGGACAACATCATGCACTATTGCCCGGGATGCTCGCACGGCACGGTGCACAAGCTGATTGCCGAAGTGATAGACGAAATGGGCATACAGGACAAGACAATCGGCATTTCGCCGGTAGGCTGCTCCGTATTCGCATACAACTACATAGACATAGACTGGCAGGAAGCAGCCCACGGAAGGGCTCCGGCACTTGCAACAGCCACAAAAAGGCTCTGCCCTGACAAATACGTCTTCACATACCAGGGCGACGGAGACCTTGCATCCATAGGTACGGCTGAAATCATACATGCATGCAGCAGAGGCGAAAACATCGTAGTAATCTTCATCAACAACGGAATATACGGCATGACAGGCGGCCAGATGGCCCCTACCACCCTGCTCGGCATGAAGACATCCACGACTCCGTACGGACGTGACGCAAAGCTCAACGGTTTCCCTATAAAGATAACCGAGATGCTCGCCGAACTCGACGGCACCGCATACATCACACGCCAGTCCGTACACACGGCTCCTGCGGCAAGAAAGGCAAAGAATGCAATCCGCAAGGCTTTCGAGTACAGCAGCAAGGGCATAGGCCTGTCTTTCGTGGAAATAGTGGCGACGTGCAATTCAGGATGGAAATTGAGTCCTGTGGAAGCGAACAGGTGGATGGAAGAGCACATGTTCGAGAAATACCCTCCAGGAGACATCAAGGACATTCTCAAATAGTGCATCGCTAAAAAGAAACAAAAAGATATGAAAGAAGAAATCATCATAGCAGGCTTCGGCGGACAGGGAGTCCTTTCAATGGGGAAAATCCTCGCCTATTCAGCCATCATGCAGGACATGGAAGTGACATGGATGCCGTCATACGGACCTGAAATGAGGGGCGGCACGGCGAATGTCTGCGTAATCATAAGCGACAAGAAAATCGGCTCCCCGATCGTGACGAAATATGATACGGCAATAGTGCTGAACCAGCAGTCCCTCGACAAGTTCGAGAATGCAGTGAAACCGGGAGGACTGCTCATATATGATCCGAGCGGAATCACGAGGGAACCTGTACGCAAAGACATAAGGATATGCAGGATAGACGCCATAACCTATGCTGCGGAGCTTGGCAATGCAAAGGTTTACAACATGGTAGTGCTCGGGGCCTTTCTGAAGATCCATCCGATAGTGAAGTCGGGAAACGTGAAGAAAGGTCTGGAAAAATCCATACCTGCAAGATATGGCAACCTGATTGAACTGAACAGCAGCGCCATACTCAAAGGCATGGAGAATGTTGAGACCGTGAACGAAATCTGAGGCAGGCATATTGCTTTTTTATTGCAAAACATGTATATTTGCAAAGTCGGTTAGATTCAGTTGCAATGATTGAAGACCTCAAGAAAGACGTTGAAAGGCTAATATCCGTATATGAGCGGACGAAGGCTGAAAACAGGCGGCTTTCGGAGGAACTTCAAAAATGCAAGGACGAGAATCTGGCCTGCAAAGAGCATATAGTTGAGTTGGAAAGACAGATTGATAACTTCAGACTTGGTCAGGCGTTCCGTTCGTCTTCGGACGATGCAGGCGCCAAAGAAAAAATAGACGGCATCATCAGGGAAATCGACAGATGCATAGCATTGCTGGAAGGTTGAAATGGGACAGAGGATAGTAATAAAGATTCTGGGCAATCCGTTTGAACTTGTCGCAGATTCTCCCGAACAGGAAGCCGACATAAGAAACGCCGCCGACAAGGTAAACGAAAAATACCACGAATACGTCAGGCGGTTTCCGGGAAGACTCCCGGCAGACATTTTTTCTTTCATAGCGGTCAACGCATTCGTCGAATTGGCGGACGAGAGGCGGAAAGGCTCACGGACGGGAGACGAGGCGGAAAGGCTGCACAAGGACCTGAAAAGTTATCTTGACAATATTGAAATATAGCCGTTAGTCACTTAATTGCTGAAATCTACAAAATTTACAGGTAACCGAGTGAACTCGAACGGGGATGACGGACCTAGGTGACCCTTCGGGGGATTCCGCTTTGCGGGACGGAGGATATCAGAACCGATATTTCGGAACTCAAATCTTATTTTTAGGGATAAGATTTTCTCAAATCAAGTCTAACGGCTTTTTATAGGAAATTCAATTGTTCTGACCGGCCGGCTTATATGCCGACCGGTTTTTTTGTGGACAGTTATTAACAATAAAACTATACAACAAATTATGGATATTTTCTATATCATTGCCGCTGTTGCGGGAGCGGTTCTCGCACTGGGCATAAATACAGTCATCCGCAAATATACTCTGAAGGGAAAGAAGGAGGAAATCATCCGTAAAGCGGAAATCGAGGGAGAGAACATCAAGAAGGAAAAAATCTTCCAGGCGAAAGAAAAGTTCCTGCAGCTCAAAGGCGAGCACGAGCAGTACGTCAACGAAAAGAACAAGCAGCTCCAGGACACGGAAAACAGGCTGAAACAGAAGGAGAACTATCTGAACCAGCAGAATTCGGAACTCGGCAGGAAACAGAAGGAAGCTGACGCAATCCGGGAAAACCTCAAGAACCAAGTAGAGATAGCCACGAGAAAATCAGAAGAGTACGAAATACTCAAGGCTGAAGCCAACAGGCAGATAGAGAACATCGCCGGAATGTCGGCCGCTGAGGCGAGGAACCAGCTCATGGAGAACATGAAGGCAGAAGCGAGAAGCCAGGCCCAGTCCTACATCAACGATGTCATGGATGAAGCCAGGCTCACTGCAAGCAAGGAAGCCAAAAGAATAGTAATCAATACCATACAGCGCACGGCATCTGAAACTGCCATCGAAAACGCCGTGACCGTGTTCAACATCGAAAGCGACGAGATCAAGGGCCGCATAATCGGACGAGAGGGACGGAACATACGTGCGCTCGAGGCTGCCACCGGCGTGGAAATCGTTGTGGACGACACGCCGGAAGCCATACTCCTGTCGGCATTCGACCCTGTCAGAAGGGAGGTTGCAAGGCTCGCACTGCACCAGCTCGTGGTTGACGGAAGAATTCACCCTGCACGTATCGAGGAAGTTGTGGCAAAGGTACAGAAGCAGCTGGAAGATGAAATCATGGAGACAGGAAAGAGGACCTGCATCGACCTCGGAATCCACGGTCTTCACATTGAACTGGTAAAGCTCATCGGAAGGATGAAATACCGTTCATCCTACGGACAGAACCTGCTCCAGCACTCCCGTGAGGTGGCAAACATCTGTGCCACAATGGCATCTGAACTCGGACTCAATCCTAAAATTGCAAAAAGGGCCGGACTTCTCCACGACATAGGCAAAGTTTCGGACGAGGACCCGGAACTTCCGCACGCCATCCTCGGAATGAAACTGGCGGAAAAATACAAGGAAAAGCCGGAAGTATGCAACGCCATAGGTGCTCATCACGAAGAGATTGAAATGACATCCATCATTTCTCCTCTCGTAATGGTAGGAGATGCCATTTCAGGTGCACGGCCGGGAGCGAGAAGAGAGGTCATCGAATCTTACATCAAGAGGCTCAAGGACATGGAAGACATAGCCAAATCCTATCAGGGAGTGACCAAGACATATGCCATCCAGGCAGGAAGGGAACTGCGTGTCATCGTAGGTGCGGACCAGGTGTCCGACAAGGATGCAGAAAACCTTTCCGGAGAAATCGCAAAAAAGATACAGGAAGAAATGGTTTATCCTGGACAGGTAAAAATCACTGTCATACGCGAAACCCGTTCCGTAGCCTTTGCAAAATAGACGGATTTGCGGCTTGACGCCGAAACAATAGGATCAGAAATATGCTCAGAAAAACAGCAACTGCAATATTCGCCGCGCTCATTTCTCTGTCCGTTTTCGGACAAGGAATGAGCGTTGCGCCTGAAAAGACCATAGACTGGTCTGTGACAACCGAAAATACGGGAAGCGACACATACAGGCTCGTGTTCACAGGAAAAATCGTGGACGGCTGGCATGTGTATGACCTGAAGAATGAATACAACCCTACCGGTGTGGAGTTCACCTCCCTCGAAAGCGTCAGTCTGAAAGAGAGCCTGTATGAGATCTCGGAAAGTTCCGACTATGGCGGTGACATGGTCTTCTTCAACGAAATCGTGCTCGGCCAGGATGTGGTCCTGACGGGGAAAGGCGGCACGGTGTCAGGAACAATCTCATGGACATGCTGTTCGGAGACAATCTGCGCCGCTCCGGAATATTTCGACTTTTCCGTGCAGATAGGAGAGGCTGACGGAATCGCCGCAGCACCAGCCTCAGACACCGCTTCTGCCTCTGGCGGAAATGCGGACACAAATTCGGGAAAGAAAAGCGTGCTGAACTGGGGGCTCATAATCGAGGCTATCCTTTGGGGCTTTGCCGCCCTGCTGACCCCGTGCGTCTTCCCTATGGTGCCGATGACGGTGTCCTATTTCATGAAAGCCTCATCAACGCCTGCCGCAGGACGGTTCAAGGCTGCAATGTACGGGCTTTTCATAGTCCTGCTCTATACGGTTCCGATTTCGCTCATCATCCTGATTACAAGGATTGTGGGCGGCGATGCAGTGACTGCGGACATCTTCAACTGGCTTGCCACGCACTGGATTCCGAACATCATATTCTTCATAGTGTTCATGGTGTTTGCGGCGTCATTCTTCGGGGCATTTGAAATCACTCTCCCGTCATCCCTTGCCAACAAGTCAAACCAGGGCGCAGGCAAAGGCGGTCTGCTCGGCATCTTTTTCATGGCGCTGACTCTGGTACTCGTATCCTTCTCCTGCACAGGGCCGATTGTGGGCACGGTGCTGATAAAATCGACTGAAGGGGAATTCTGGACGCCTATGGTCACGATGCTGGCATTCTCTCTTGCATTTGCCCTGCCGTTCACGCTGCTCGCCCTCTTCCCTTCCCTGCTGACGAAAATGAAGAGCGGAAGCTGGATGAACACGGTTAAGGTGATTCTCGGCTTCATCGAGGTTGCACTCGGATTCAAGTTCCTCAGTGTGGCAGACCAGACCTACCATTGGGGACTGCTCGACAGGGAGGTCTATCTTGCAATATGGATTGTGGTCTTCTCCCTGCTCGGACTTTATCTTCTTGGAAAAATCAAGTTTGCGCATGACGCTCCGGTGGACCATGTCAGCGTACCGAGGCTTGCCGGTGCGATTGCGGTGTTTGCCTTTGTGGTATATATGATTCCGGGCATGTTCGGTGCGCCGCTCAAGGCACTTTCCGGCTATCTTCCGCCGATTACGACCCAGGATTTCGTACTCGGAAGCAATGTTTCTTCCTCTGCCCCTGCGGGCGAAACGGAAGAGTCGGAATACGGGCTGCATCTTCCGCTCGGACTTACAGGATATTTCAATCTTGAAGACGGTTTTGCCGCTGCAAAGGAGTCGGGAAAACCTGTGTTCGTGGACATTACGGGACACGGCTGCGTGAACTGCCGTGAAATGGAATCGAGGGTGTGGAGCGACCCGCAGGTGCTTGAGATGCTTAAGAATGACTATGTGATAGTCGCCCTCTATACCGACGACAAGTCGAAACTGAAGGAAAAGGATTGGGTCACTACCGAAAACGGGGATATCATCAAGCATCTCGGGCGTGCGAATTCATACATAGCCCGCACCCGTTTCGGGGTCAATGCCCAGCCTAACTATATTCTGCTCTCCCCTGACGGAGAAATGCTTGCGCCCGTGCGGGGTTACGACCTCAGCGTTCCGGGCTTCGTGGACTTCCTGAAAGGCGGTCTGGAGAAAATGCGGCAGAACTGACAACTCCGTCATCGTCCCGACCTGCTCGGCATAACGGCAGCGGAATGCCGCTCGACCTGACAACGGTCTCGCTTCCCATTCCGCAGCCGTCACAAACGCACACTAGTCGTCGTCTCGACCTTGTGGAGAGACCTGCTCATTCAATAACACATTCCTCTACTACAAGCTTCGCTCTCCGGTCGGAATGACAATTGCCGCATCCAAACGCTGGAGCATCAAAATGGGTAGAATGCAAGGCACGGAGGGCGAGGAAGCCGCAGCATACTGGAGTATGTGAGGACTTTCGAGTCCCGAACGTAACGAAGCAGGCTGCCCGTTTTCATGCTCCAGGAAAGAGGAGTGACATGTCAGAATCAATCAGCTTTCCAGAAATTTCCTCCGGCACAAACTCCCAATGCCCTATAACAGCCTGATTTCCTACGACCTCAGGCGTAAGAGTGCCTACCTTTCCGATATAGTCGTAAATTATTTCCCGTATTTCAGGATAACGGGCAACCACACGCTCGTCGACGCGGTCAGTATCAATTCCGGCACCAGCCCTCATGAGGCCGCCGCCACCGCTGGCCCGGTATGAAGTCATGGCAACATTGTAGGTACTGTCCTCGGAAAATGCCTCTCCGGATGCAAGAGCGGAAATATTGACTCTCTCCCCTTCCGGTTTCCTGATATCAACCTCATAGAGAAGGCCTCCTGCAGAATCAAAATTGTACGCCCTGTTTATGAAAGACCAGTTTTTCAGACCTGTACGAGGGTCAGGCTTGTTCTCCATTTTCAGCAAGTGCTCCCCAGCCTTTCCGGAAACGGTGTTTATCCATGTGCCATAGGAATATTCAAGATAATCCTTTATTTCCTTGCCTGTCATCTGAACCACGAACAACTGGTTCTCAAATGGATAGATCTTGAACAAATCATTGTATATCAATGTACCCGGCTCTACCATACCGTCAAAGTTGAGAGGCGCGGCAAAGGAAATCTGCGCCGGAGCGCAACTGAGGCTTACGGTATGCAGGAAATTAATGTAGTCACACATTCCCCTGTACGAGTCCCGGGTAACCAGAGGCATGGCAAGTTCGCCCACAGGCCGCAAGGTAAAGTCCTTTACAGCCTCATAATCAGCACGGAAATGAGCTCTCATTGCCGTGTCAACCTTGCTCTTGTCAACTGGAATCAGTCCGGCAGACAAAGCCTTTGACACCACCTTGCCGTCCCTGATTTCGATTTCAAGAGTTCCCTCTCCGACATTCCTGCAATGGCTTCCGGAATTTATCAGACAGATGCTGTCGCTTTCAAAGACTGCCGGCCTGTGGTCATGGGAGCATATCAGGAAATCCACGCCCTTGAGGCTTTTCATGAGGTCAAGGCCTTGGCTTTCATAGGAAGAACCGTCACCTGCACCTGTCCCGGCATGGACTGCAACAATGACGACCTGCGGATGTTCCCTGGCAATGACCTTGTCCACGACCTCCTGCGTCTTGGGTATCAGAGACTCGAACTCCATTCCGCTCCAGAGTTCAGGCGAAAGCCAGTTCTTGATGTTCGGATTGGTAAGCCCCACAATCGCTATCTTCAGCCCGTGCCTGCGAATTATCGTGTATTCGTCGAAATATGCATTGCCATTGTCTGTCCTTATGGCGTTTGCAGCGAGAAGCGGAGCCTTCATCTGCCTGTCAAGCCTGTCATAGACAGGGTGCCCCGCCTCTATGTCATGATTCCCCACAACTACAGCGTCATATTTCATGTAATCCGCCATTCTTGCATAAAGGTGTACGGAAACAGTGTCGACATAATTGAAATAATAGGACGCATTGTCGCCCTGCACGCAGTCACCTGCATCCACGAGGACAACATTTTCCTCCCCGTGCACATTCCTGAGGCTGTCCACAATCCGTGAAACGGCAAGCAGGGAATTGTCGGTGGCATTGCCGACATAGAGAGAATCGAAATACCTGCCGTGCACATCATTGGTGGTATAGAGGTGCAGAACATATTTCCCGTCCTTCGGACCGCACGAAACCGCAGTCAGGACAGCAAGCAAAGCAAAAAAAGTCAATCGTATTTTCATATTCTGAATCATTTTGCAATATAAAACTCATCTGCCATTTCAAGCACCGGAAACGAACGCCTGAAACGCAGCATCTCATCCTTGTCCAATGAGGCATGATAAACCTTCACTCCCCCGATTTCCGTCAAGGAAGCCTTGTCACGCCCCCTGTGGTTCACAATCCATGAACAGCCGTCATATTCGAGGAGACTGTCCCTGCCGTCCCTGTTGCAGAATACGGCATAGGCAACATTCTCTATTGCCCTCGCCCTGAGCAGCATGTCAGCCGCACGTTTCCTTGCCACCGGCCAGTTTGCGACATTCAGATACAGGTCATAGGCACAATCTCCGGAATTTCTTGACCAGCAAGGAAAACGCAAGTCCATACACACAGCCGGCATTATCCGCCACCCTTTCCATTCGAAAACAACCCTTTCAGTCCCGGGAGTGACAGCATCCGACTCGTTCCCGAAATACGGATGACGCTTGTCGTAAGTATGCACGAGTCCGGACGGCTCAACAAAACAGAATCTGTTCCGGAGACTCCCGGTTTCTTCAGTGATGACCGAACCGGCAAGAGCACAGCCTGCACGTGCGGCTGTTTCCCGCATCCAACTGACTATTTCCTCCGAATGCTCTGCAGCCCCGAATGAATAGTCATTGCCTGTGCAGAATGTTTCCGGAAATGCAATGATGTCTGGACGGGCAATACCATTATCCGACAGGATGCCGTCAACCAATGAGCCGAGCCTAACGAGTGAGGCTTCCACACTGTTTTCGGGAGCAAATGCCGCAAGGGCAATGTTCAACACATCTTTCATCGCCTGACTTTTTTTCTGAATGTCTGCCTGTCGAGGGCAAAATTGACCGACACAATCTGCTGCCAGCCGGAAAAGCCGCCATTGAAATGGCATACTGCTGCTACCTTCAATTGTACAAAGGACGCTATGTAAGGGGCATAATAGATTTCAAGCCTGTCATATATGCCTCTGCCTGAACCGTTTTCAGTTATTCTCCAGAATGCGTCACCGAAATAAAGCTGATTGCCGTATTTCTCGCCGATTGCATCTGTGCTGTTGTAATACGGCATCAGTCCTGAGCCGTAATATAGCCTGTTTTCCAGGCCCACATTCCAATGACGGGCATTCAGCACGAATTCACCTCCGCCAGGGAACACATATTTCCCCACATTCCTGCGGTCATTCTGCATGGACTGGAGCCAGCCGAGGGACAGCGAAAGCCTCTGCATCCCGGCATATTTCCCAAGTTCAAACGAAACATAGGGGTTCACGAGGATGTTGTCCACCACGCCCATGACATTTTCCGAGCCTGCGTAATGGTACATGTAGGCTGACCAGCCTATCTTGAAAAATTCCGTCAGACGGGAATTTCCGCTTGTGAATATCATGAAGCGTTCCCTGCGGTTTTCTCCGTATTTGCCCATCCAGTCACAGCCTACCTCATAGTATGAGCGGGGCCTGCGGAATGTGAGCAGCAAGCCTTCGAGGTTGCTGTCATAGAATTTCAGCGAATCGGAAAAGAATGCGGTGGAGTATTCCCCGTTCATCTTCTTGCGGGGAAAGATTCCGGCGGTCATCGACATTTCAGTCTTGCGGAACCGCTGCGTCCAATTATAGTACAGGACCATTTCGGCATATATCGGGGATGCACCAAAGTCCTTCATCACGTCAGCCCCTGCCATGAGCACATGGGAAGACCTGCCGTTGCGAGAACCGATGCCTATGCCCACAGTCGGAACTACCCTCGCTCCGAGAACCGTCATGGAACGGGAATAGGAAGAAACGTCGTATTCCCTGTTGTCAAAACGGAAGTCGAAATCTACGCCATATTCGAAATGAGGAGTCTGCGCAACGGAAAATGCAGCGGACAAAACCATACCCGCCGCAAGCGCACACAAATATCTGAAACGGTTTCGCATAATAAAATCAATCCTGTAAAATTAAGAATCTGTTTTTATTTTTCCAAAAAGTCTTTTTGCCTACCTTTGCGGAGACAACAAAAACAGACTCCGCAAGATGCTCAAACTACAGACGCCCGTGGATGCGGGAAAAAGCAAGGTCGAAATCTCTCTCGACGACAAAATTCTCGTAATCGGAAGCTGCTTCGCAGACAATGTGGGCAGGAAGATGCTGGACTTGGGGCTGGATGTCTGCGTCAATCCGTTCGGGACACTATACAATCCCCTGTCAATCCGTTCGTCACTCCGCAGGCTGCGTTCCGGAGAAAAGTTTGTCGCGGAAGAATGCAGGATGATGGGCAGCGGAGCAGGGCTGGTGTGCTCATTCAGCCACCATACTTCCTTCGCAAGAAAGACGGAAGACGAATTTCTCGAAAATGCCAATGCCACCCTTGAAAGGGCTTCGGGATTTTTTGCAGAATGCGGAAAGGTCATAATCACGCTGGGCACGAGTTTCTGCTACCGGCACATTGAGGATGATGTCGTGGTGTCGAACTGCCTGAAACGTGACGCACGGGAATTTGAAAGAAAGATGCTGGACTTCTCCGATGCCGCTGATGCACTCAGGGAAATCCTCGATTTGTGCAAGGGAAAGGAAGTCATATTTACGGTCAGCCCGATAAGGCATCTTCGGGACGGGGCGCACGGAAATCAGCTGAGCAAGGCTATGCTTCTGCTTTCCGCAGACAAAGTGTGCAGGGAACATGAAGGATGCGAATATTTCCCGGCATATGAAATCATGATGGATGAGCTGAGGGATTACCGGTTTTATGCCGAGGATATGGTGCACCCGTCGCAGCAGGCAGTGAACTATATCTGGGAACGTTTCTGCGATTTTGCCGTAAAGGAAAAGGACCGCCTGAAAAGCCTGGAAAAGGCTTACAGACAGTCCCTTCATATTCCTCATTCACGGTAGTCATCCCGAAGCCAACGCCGCAGACGACCAGTTTTCACGCTCAGGGACCGGAACGGCAGAGCCACCAAAACGCCTGAGCGTCAAAAGGGGTTGGATGCAAGGCGCACGAAAGCGAGACAAACGCAGCAACCTGACGGTTGTGAGGATTGCTGAGCCGAGTGCAACGCCGCAGACAGCCTCTTTTCACGATCAGGTATCGGGACGGCAGAGCGGGTAATATGCAAGGCACGAAGGGCGAGAAAGCCGCAGCATGCTGGAGTATGTGAGGACTTTCGAGTCCCGAACGTAACGAAGCAGATTGCCTGCTATGCAGTTCCGGATTTAGAAGTGGATGCCAAGAGCAACGTAAAACTGACTCCTATGCAACGCCGCCCCAGCAACATCACCCTTATACCTGTTGACAAGACCGTAGTCATATCCTCCCTTGACGGTCAGGAACTTGAAAAGGTCAATGCCGATACCGCCGCCAATCATAACGTCAAACCTCGACATGGAAGAAGCAGGCATTGCAGAATTGATTGCATTCTCCACCTCTTCGGAAAGATTGTTGGACTTGAACTTGCCCGTATAATTGCTGTATCTCACGTTGCCGTCCAGAGTCTGCCCCATGAAATCCCCGTTCAGCCTCATGTTGTATGAAGATGCAAGCCCGACGGACAGAGTAGGTCCGACAAACACATGAATCTTCAGAATCGGCAGAATGCCGAAAGAATATTTGACATTTATCGGAATATTGAGGTTGTGCTCCGACTGCGTACCGGTAAAACTGATTCCTCCGACTTCCTCGTCCAAGTCCTTGCGCTCACCGTATGAATAGTAAAGGCCAGGCTGGATGGAAAGGCCTGCAATAAGCTTGATGTCGTTGGTGAATCCGGCATAGAACCCGTTGAGAGGGTCTGCGCTTTCGGTGTCCCCTGCCGCCTTTAGATTATACATAGTGTTGAGATACCCGACCTCAATGCCGCTTTTCGCCGAAAGTTCAGCGGAAACAAAGGCAACCGCAATGGCTGCAATCATGATTTTCTGAAAAGTTTTCATGTCAATATGTGTTGCCAGGGTCACATCCCTGATTTTACATTATTATCAGATGCAAAACTGACCAAAGATGTGACATCTGAAAATTTTTTTTGACACACATTTGGAAATATGGATTATTTATTCATATATTTGCAGTGTATTACTTCACTACTACACCAATAAAATAAAACCATA
>CALVDU010000129.1 GCA_944326375.1 uncultured Bacteroidales bacterium
CCTAACGGTACCACGACAGGCTATTATTTGAAAAAGTTCCTGACGGACAATCTCGACCTTGAACTTGACCAGACGGCTGTCCATTCATGGCCGTTGTTCAGGTATGCGGAAATCCTGCTGAACTATGCCGAGGCAATGAATGAGGCCTACGGTCCGGATACCGACTTTTACGGTACGGGCATGACGGCAAGATGGGCTGTGAATCTTGTGCGTGCACGTTCTTCGATGCCGCCTGTGCAAGCCACTTCCCAGTCCGAAATGAGGGAGAAGATCCGCCACGAGCGCAGGATAGAACTCGCTTTCGAGGAGCACAGGTTCTGGGATGTGAGAAGATGGGGCCCTGAGACTGCAAAGGATGCCTTGGGAACTCCTCTGAAAGGCGTCAGAATCACCTCTGAGTCAGGAAGTCTGAAATATGAGATTTTCAATGTCGAAAACAGGACTTTCACGGACAACATGATATACTATCCGATACCTGAATCGGAAATCCTGAACTCAAACGGAATGATTGCACAAAATCCAGGCTGGTAAAATAAACTGAATTTTAAATATCTATCGATCATGAAAAAAATCATACTGGCTTTATTGCCGATATTTGCACTTGTCTCATGCGCCGATCCGGCCCTTGATGCCGATTACGGGGATACCCTGATCTATATGCCTCAGGCAGCACACAACATAGGCGTGGACAACAATCTTAACCTGAGCATCAGTGCCGCTTCCGTTGCTGCAAATCCTGACAAGAGGACGGAAACCACTCTCGGAGTATATCGTTCCGGCACGGCAGACAAGAAGGCGTTTTCCGTGGACCTCGTGGTAGCGAGGGATACGCTGGCAAAGGCCCGGGCCATTGCGGCAGAGCCTGACGCTCCCGCAAAATATTCCATCTACAAGACGGGAGTGCTGTTGGAAGACGCATACTATGAGCCGCTTCCTCCTAAGATTTCCGTCGTTGACGGGCAGCGTCAGGGCATGACAAAGCTCATCCTGCACGATGCTGAAATAGTGGAAGATTACGCTGTAGGCCAGATCCTGCTGCTCCCGGTAAGGATTGAGAACCCGACCATGTACACCTTGAATACATCCTTGTCGACGACCATGGTCGTGATTACAATCAACGAATGACGCTCTGTATGGGAATATCGAAAATCATAACGGTTTTGCTTTGCATGGCGGCAGGGACCGCCGTATTCGCAGCCAATCCTCCGGCGCAGGATGATGCCATCCTCAAATTCGAAGGTGTTTCCGATTTCTGCGATCCTGGCCTCCACAGCAAAATCATAGGAAGTGCCCGCATAAGCGGCAAGGAAGGTCCGGATGTCTTCCTGATGGTGGACAAATATTATGGGAACAAATGCCTGTTATACGAATTTGTCGATTACGAGGCAGGCATCCCCGTGTTCAAGAGGAAAGGACAGGTTGTCTTGCCTGAAAAGGCCGGCTTGCCTATGCAGGTGCTCCAGAAAGGAGACGACACCTGGCTGTTCTGGACCCGCGACGGGAAATTGAATTATGCCCTCTATAATGCCCGCAAGTCCTCTTTCGAAAAGAAAGGGGAACTTGCTTTGCCGGGACAGATGAAATCTCTTCCGGCCTTTTCTGCGGTTATCGGTGATGACGGGGCGCTTGACATTTATTTCGCCAAGACGACACGTCCTTCCGTGCGTCCCGGCAATTGGCGCTCGGCAGATTACCGTCCTTACGATGCGGCTGGTGTCTACAGAGGCGGATTGCCGGCAGGCACTTTATTTTCATTCGGTTATGACAGTTTTACTTCTTCACCGTCAGACGTATGTCAGCTTACTGAAACTGATGCCATACCCGGGAACCTGAATTGTGTAGCGACAGCCACATTGAACGGAGAACAGGGACTTGTGGTGACCAATAACGACGGCGCTTTCTATTTCCATAAGTTGAAGGACGGGGATGCCTCGGAATATGTCAGGATCGTGGACAGCAGGGGTAATGCGGTCAGAAATACCGCCATAGGCCCGTATGTCTGCATCTATCCGTCCAGGGAAGGCGAACCGGGTGATTTTCTCATTTCCTGCGAGGGCGGTGTCTTCTACATGCGGAGCAGCGGAAGGACTACCGAAGAGGGGAAACTGATATACGACCATCCTGTTCATGCGAAGGAAGTGGACCCGCCCCTGAAGGCTGGTACGCTGGTGACCCCGACTGTCGTTGACTGGGACAATGACGGCAGGCTTGACATCGTTGTAGGAAACTCTGCCGGCCATATACTTTTCTTCAAAAATGCCGGGACAAACGAAAAACCGGAATTCCTGAAAGCAGAATATCTGAAGGCAGGAGGCCGTACCATCATGGTCCAGCCAGGATACGGAGAGGACATTCAGGGCCCGGGAGAAGCAAGGTGGGGTTATGTCGGTGCCAATGTCTATGATTGGAACGGAGACGGCTACCTTGACATCCTGACCAATGATTCGAGGGGCAAGCACATGATATATATCGGTACTTACAACGGTCTTGAACCCGAACATCCCCTTTATGTGGGAGACCTGCCGCTTCACGGGACATGGCGCTGCCGTCCGGGAATAGGCGTTATGGACGGAAAGACAGTTTATGTGACATTGGATGACGATGACGAGTTTCATCTTTATTTCCGTGAGGATGACTACAATCTTAAGGACGGTTATAAGTTGAGGCTCGTCGACGGCAGGTCCATAAAGGCGAACCATCTTGAGGCCGGAGGCAAGGGCCGTGTAAGATTCGAGATAATCGACTGGGACGGGGATGGAGTGAAAGACCTCATCCTTGCCACGAACAAGCACAACAATATCCCTGCACAGGATCCGGACGGGCTTCCGTGGACCAACCCCAAGGAACTCCAGGGCTCTACTCTCCTCTTCATGAGAAATGTCGGGACAGAGGCCGAGCCGAAATTGGAAAAACCGAAACAACTCAGATACAAGGGCGAACTCATCCGCCTCGGGCATCATGCCTGTGGTGCGTCCGTATGCCGTCTCGGAGAGATTTCCGAGGATGGTCCGAATGTTCTCGTGGGTGATGAACGCGGAATTATTCATCTTTTTGAACGTAAATATCTTACTTGGTAAATAAATGAAAAGCAACGTCATAACCATTTTTGCCGTATTGGCATGTCTTGCCTGCGGACCTGTTTCCGAGCAGCCGCAGTATCAGGTGCCGCCTTTGCAGAACGGGACTCCTATAATGACCGGAGGGGAAAAGGGTTTGTCACCCATGTCTTTCGGGCTGTGCTACAGCAACAAGCCTGTGGGTTGTGCGTACATTACATCCGAAGAGCATCCTGATTTCTTCGTTGCCATCACAAGCGGAATGGCCGGATCCTTGGGCCTGTGGTGGTGCAGGTACGACTACAGCCTTGAAGGCGGGAATACGGTCTACAAGGAACCTGTAAGGGTCGATCTTCCATGGATGGACAAGAAGAACAACAAGCCATTTGCAAATATCCATGTGTTTCAGGACGAAGACAAGGTGTGGTTGCTGAAACTGACTTCCAAGACATTGAGTGTGGCAGAGATGGGAGAGGACGGCAATTTTACCCTCGTGGAGGAGAAAAAATGGAGCGGACTTCCTCATATTGCGGGCTTTGACTGCATAAGACGTTCTCCGGATGAGATGGAGATAGCCATAATGTGTACAGACGGGAAGCCATACAGGCCGGAGACATTCCCCGGCGATTCACAGTCTTACTACGACGGTGCAGGGATTTACCGCGGCAATCTTGCAAAAGGAGGTATCTTCAGGATAACTGTCGACAATTCCTGGAATCAGACAGGAGAGCCGGTCAAGGTTACTGACATGAATGTGGGAATAAATTTCTGCCGTCTGGCTTGTGTGAGGAATGGCGAAATTGACGGCTATCTGGTGGCCAACAGCCTCGGAGCGATGAAGTATGTACCGAGAGATGGCAGCAGGATAGAGTATGTAAGAGGCGAGGACGGCAACGTGAAGTCGCACAAGGCTATGGGAACATATCTGGTGGCGCTTCCGGATTCTGACAGAGAAATGTCCGATCTTCTGATCGGAGGCGAATCGGCCATATATGCTTATTCTTATGAAGGTCTTACGGATGACGGGATACCTGTGTATTCCGAACCGGGGCTTGTATTGCAGGAGAATGCCCCTCTTTACGGAGGTTCTCTGACGGTGCCTAATGTCGTGGACTGGGACGGCGACGGAGTCCTTGACATAGTCGCCGGAAATTCCGAAGGCCGCCTTCTGTTCTTCAAGAACAACGGCACTGACCGCAATCCGGATTTTGCCATGGGAGAAGAAATATATGCCGACGGCAAGCCGATATGCATCCGTCCCGGCTACCGTATCGTACAGGGCCCATTGGAGGGTGCATGGGGCTATCTCTGCCCGACTGTATTCGACTGGAACGAAGACGGCCTTCCGGACGTCATCATTTCCGGTTCCATAAACAAATACCTTGTAATGCTGAATGTCGGCACGAGGAAGAATCCGGTGCTTTCCGAACCGAAGGTCATAAGAATAGACAACATGGAACTTTTCGGGACTTGGCGTGTACGTCCGGCCGTCGCCAAGGTCGGAGATGACATAATCATGATAATCCAGGATGACCTCAATGCCCTTCATGCCTACAAAAAAACGGATGATTTTACCGTCGAGGATGCCGGCAGGGTCAGGCTCGCCGACGGCAGCATCATCACAGGACACAATGACAGGCTGCAGGACAATTACGGACAGCGGGGCCGTGCCAAGATGCAGCTTTATGACTGGGACGGCGACGGGGACCTCGACCTCCTTGTGGGCACGGTCCGCAGGTCATCCTATCCGGAACCGTCAAACGGACTTCCTTACAGAAGGTGGAGGGATGAAAAAGTTGCGGCTTTGGACGTGATACTCTTTGAGAACAGAGGCGATTTCACATTCGAAGAACCGGTGCAGTTCCAGATTGACGGCAAGGATTTCTATCTCGGAGCACATTCCAATGCCCCGTTCGCCTGCATGCTCGGAGATATATCCGACGGAAAGCCTAATCTTGTAGTCGGATGCGAGAGCGGCAAGTACTATTTCTTTGAACACGACCATATAACGACTGTAAAATAATCCCACATGAACTTGTCAAGACGAATAACGGCATTCGGACTCGCAGCGGCGGTAATCTGCTCCTGCACCGAAGCTGTTCCCGAACCTGTAGGAAACAACGGCCGGGATGATTCCTTCTACAAGGTAAAGGCGACATACGCAGGAGTCCTGCCGGTGAGCGGCGAACCTCTGAAAGCAACGATAGAAGAAGGCCTTGCTCCGGTATGGATATACAAGGCCATCGCTGCTGGATTTGCCGGATACAGCTATCCTTCTGTCAAAAGCGAATTCCCGGATATTTTCATCCTGAAAAATTCCGGAACATCCAATGATGCCGATGACCCGTATGACGGAGGATACTGTTTCGTATGCCGGTATCAGGGAAAATCATCGGACGGCAGGAACATTTTTACGTCCCCGCAGTTGGTGGAAGACGTGCCTTGGGAAAGGACGGAGAAGAAGATAAAGATGCTCGACATCGACGGTCAGACATACGCCGTACAGATGACAAGTTCCATGATAAATGTCGCAAAATACGACAGGACGGCCAATACGTTCGGGAACTATGTCTGGTCCAATCCTCTGTCAGGTATTTCCGGTATGGTCCAGATAGACATAATACCCGGCGAAACCGACATTGCCGACGTTTATGTGCTGACTACAGACGGTACGGCCCATCAGGGGCGCCACAAGGATGTCTACGAGGGGTAGTACGATGCCTACGGCAACTGGAGGGGGACAGTAGGTAATGCCGAACTATATCATTTCACGATGAGCACGAAGGACTGGACCCAGCAGTCGCAACCGGAGCAGATAGCGGAAAGTACGGAACTGATCTATATGCCTCAGGGTTTTACGTACTTCGAAGACAAGGCAGCCGGAAAGAAGGGCTATCTGTTCGGCAACAAGTTCAAGTCCATGAAATTCGCGTCTGCCGACAATCCTTCCATAGTGGAATTCCTTACGGACGGTGCAGGGGAATCCCTGACCAATCCATGCCTGATAAACAGGATGATGACCATCCATAATCCGAAAACAGGGGACAGGACAGATTTCATCACTTCAGGCGAAGGGGCTTTCTATCTTTACAGGTTTACCGGAAGCTACGATGAAAACGGTGCCCCGCTTTATTATCCTCCCGAGGATTTTTTGGCCAAGAATTCCCCGTTATACGGAGGCTCTTTGGTCGTGCCGACGGTTGTGGACTGGGATAGCGACGGCGTTCTTGACATAATTTCCGGGAATTCAGAGGGCCGTATCGCGTTTTTCAAGAATTATGCGACAAACGCGAGTCCTGCATTCGGTGAAGCCGAATATCTCATGTCCTGCGGCGAAGAAGTACAGTTTTGTGCAGGCTATTTTGAAGTCCAGGGACCTGATGACGGAGGAGCATGGGGATATGTCTGCCCGAATGTGATAGACTGGGACGGGGACGGTATTCTCGACATTGTCACTTCAAGCAACAGTACCCGGGTGGAGGTCATGCTCGGCACAGGTTCCGGGACAGCAGACTGCCTCGGTCCGCGCATGACAATCACACTGAACGGAGGAGAACTTTGGGGAATGTGGCGTGTGCGTCCTGCCGTAACTGAAATCGACGGGGAAATCTACATGGCGTTCATGGATACCGAAGATGCTCTGCACCTTTATAAAAAGACCTCGCTGACGTCGGTCGAAGACTGCGGCCAGTTGAGGATGACTGACGGGAACATAATGACGGGGCACAGGGCCATAGAGGAAGCCACTTCCACTTTGGGAGAACGAGGCCGTGCAAAACTCGAATTTGCGGACTGGGACGGTGACGGAGTCATAGACCTTATCATAGGTACATCCAAACAGGGAAGTTTTCCGAATCCGGATTACGGACTTCCTTACCATGCTTCCGGTATCCGTTCATTCAACGTGATTTATCTCAGAAATGCCGGGACGAACGAAAACATGGTATTCGAATATCCGAAGCAGTTCAAGTTCCTTGACAGACAGGTGAACCTCGGCTCGCACGCCCAGTCGCCTTGCATCTGCAATCTCGGAGACACGAGTTTCGGACCGAACCTTCTTGTGGGCTGTGAAAGCGGCAGATTCTATTTTTACTCCCACAAGGACCTTCATTTCTAAACCGAACTAAACGGATATGGATATAATGGACAATATAGCAAGCAAGATAATCATATTTTTGTCGTCAGCCGCAATAGCGGTTTCCTGTGAGGATATCGTCATGCAGCCGGATCGTCAGGATTATGAGGAAACGGTTGATGAAATAATCGAAGATGAAGAGAAGGTCATCCCTGAACCGAGAAAGGAATACCCGAAAGTGGACGGCATTGCCCCTGTAAGCGGCGAGCCGTTGGCGGCAGTTTTGGACGGCGGCCTGACTCCGTTGTCTTTCGGCCAGTCACTACGGACTTATATAGCGGGCTGCCGTTTCTCCGAAACTTCGGATGAATGTCCGGACCTGTTCTGTCTTTCTGTCGGAGGTGCAGCGGAAACTGCATTTTACCTTTGCTCATATTTGCACAGCACCGAAGACGGAAGTCCGGTCTATGGCGAGCCTGTCCCTGTCGCTTTCCATTGGGATGCCGATGAGACAAATGTCAGGGTTATCGGATTGGACGGGAAATTGTATGCAGTGGTCCTGAACAGGGACCGGGCGGATTTCTACACATGGTCGGAAACGGAAAAGGCCTTCAGCCAGTCTCCGGAACATTCCGTTGCCTTATCCGGGATAGACTATTCAGTATTTGGCTTTGAGGTGGGCGTCTCGGGAAATGAAGCGGCATTCACGGTGGTCTGCGATGACGGAAGCGTTTACCTTCCGGATGTCGGGGCGGAGGAGACATTGTACGACAGCGCCAACATTTTCCTCGGTAATCTGCCATATACGAGAATGTATGCTTTTACCATAGATTTGGGTACTTGGGAGCAGAAAGAAAGCGCTGCGCCTGTGAGCGGTGAAATCGAAACCCTCGTCGGCCCGTCAGGCGTGGCTGATTTCCGTTCAGGGAACGTTTCCGGCCACATTGTGGCGAATTGCCTCGGCGGAATATGCTACATCGACGGCACCACTCCGTCTGTGCTTTCCGGAATGGTGCTTTCTTCAGGAGAGAGCATCGACAACAGGTGCTGGCTCGGAAACCTGGTTTCCGTTGACCGGGGAGGGGAATGTGCTGACTTTTTCACAAGCGGAGAAGGCATTTCATATCTTTACAGGTTTTCCGGAAACTTCACGGCATCGGGAGCCCCTGTGTATGAGACGCCCGTGCCGGTCATGATGTCTTCCGGGGATCTCTTTGCCGGAACATTCTCTGTCCCGAATGTGGTGGATTGGGATTTGGATAATGTCCTTGACATAGTGGCAGGCACCTCTGACGGGAGGATAGCGTTTTTCAGGAATTACGGTACAAATGAAGCCCCGGCATTCGGCGCTCCGCAGTATCTCAAGGCCAACGGCAGGGAAGTGTGTGTACGTTCTGGATACTACGAACTCAACGGGCCGATGAATGCAGCCTACGGGTACGTGAGCCCTGTCGTGTTTGACTGGAATCAGGACGGGGTTCCTGACATCCTTTATTCAAGCAATGCCACAAGGATAGAACTCCTGCTCAACAACGGCCGAGATGACATCGATTGCCTGAAGGCGGCAAAAGTCATACGTCTGGACGGTCTGGATCTGTGGGGCAGGTGGAAAGTGCGCCCTGCCGTGACAAAAGCAGGGGAAGACATCTATATCGCCATCCTTGATGAAGATGACGCGTTGCATCTCTATAAGAAAGGTTCGCTGACGAATGTAAAGAACTGCGGCAAGATACAGCTCGGGGACGGTATGTACATCACAGGACACAGACCTTTGGGCCCGGGGGCATCGGCAACTGAACAGGGCGACGCCAAACTGCAGTTCGCAGACTGGGACGGGGACGGGGATCCCGATCTCCTTGTCGGAGTGACGGAGGTCGCTTCATGGCCGTCCGAACTTGACGGCATACCATATTCTCTCGGTACACGGAACATGCAGGTCATGATACTTGAAAACATTTCCGACGATGGAGGATTCGTATTTGACTATCCTCGACTGTTCCAGTTCCATCAGGGGGACATCTGGCTCGGCCCGGGCGCCAAGGCTCCGGCCATGTGCGAACTTGGCGATTCGAAACGCGGTACCAACATGGTTGTAGGGGCTGATGACGGCAAGTTCTATTTCTTTGCACGTCATGACCTGTCTGAAAAGAGAATATGGTAAAATCGGATGGATATGAAGAAAATCATTATAATTCTTGCCTGTATGGCGGCATTTGTTTCCTGCAAGACCAAGATTGCCCCGGAAGTACGGACCGAATTGTCGGCAGAGCCTGCCGAAATCATAGTTACCGCCGCTGATACATACGCATCATTCAATATTGTTTCCAATGCCAGTTGGCAGGTGGAATGCGTATCGGCGGTACCGACCCTCGACAAGGACAATTGGCTTTCAGGATTTACGAAATACGGCGTAAATGATGGCCTTGTGGAGGTGGAATTTACGGAAAACCATGAACGGAACGTCACAAGGACGGCTACTTTTTCTGTCTATGCCAAGGACAAGGCAATCACTCTGACGCTGACGCAGCGTCCTGTGGATTTTGTGGCGGAACTTACGGTGGCAGAGCCGGAAAGACAGGTGGACTACAATGTCAAGAAAGTAGAATTCGAAGTAAAGTCCAATGTCCCTTGGTCCGTTTCCTCGGATTCCGACTGGGTGCGTTCATATACCAGGACCGGCAATGAAGACGGTACGATAACCGTGGAATTTGATTATAATCCGGAAACCATTTCCCGCGAGGCTTCGTTGACAGTGAATTCCGAAGCAGGGGAAACCGTGCTGAAGATAACCCAGGGCGGAGGTCCTGCTCCAGAAGCAGCTGTCGATGTCACGGCTGCGGAGTTCGTGGCCGCACCTGAGAGCAGTTCCGAACTTTACCGGCTTTCCGGAATCATAGAGAACATGGTAAGCTCCACATACGGAAGCATGCGAATCAAAGATGCCACCGGCTCTGCCTTCGTATACTGTCTGCTTCCGGAAAAGGACGGCCAGGAAGCCACTTTCAGCAAACTCGGGCTCGGAGTCGGGGACTACATCGTCATGGTCGGGCATAAGCGGGTTTCCACGGTTGGCGGCCTGCGGGCTGACGAACTGGTGGACGGGTATCAGGAGAGCCACAAAACCGTCGGTACGCTGTCCATAGAGGACTACAACAGGCTACCTGACGGCAAGGTCAACTGGTACAGGCTCAAAGGCGAGGTGACATCAATATCGGACAATGTTAACGGCTCTTTCACGATGGATGACGGAACCGGTACGGTTGAGGTAAAGAGCCTGCTTACGGGAGTCAATGGTGAGAGCGGCAAGTTTTCAGAACTGGGCATAGGGGCAGGTTCCAGGATTACTGTCATAGCGGCTGAAAAAGCCGACGGGAGCGTTGCTGTAGCCTATTATGAGAAATCCAAAGATCCGGCACTTGAGCCTGGCGTCATCGCAAGATGGAGCTTCACTCCTGATGCGGTGACGGCTGCTGGTTCGGATATGACATGGACTGGAAGCAAAATGGATGCGGCCGGGAAAAAAGATGCGTCGGAATATGATAATTCCGAAGGTGACGGCGGCCGGTATATCGACTCGGGCGAGGGCAGCGGACGCATGACTTTTGTCCAAAGTGACAAGACCGCACTGGACCCTGACGGCGATATCTCCCGAAGAATAATGTATTATTCCGGACAGCCGGGGGCCCATGGACTTGCCATGGATGATTGTTTCCTGTTTGCTGTGAATGCCGGAATGACTGTCCCTGCCGGTACTCGGCTGAAGTTCTCATTCTGCGTAAGGCCGGAAGCGGGCGGAGCCGGATATTTCATGGTGGAATATCTCAATGGTGACGAGTGGAAGCCTGTGGCCGGATTGACTCGCTCGTCCATTGACGGATATACCTACAATCTGCGCAGGGAGACCTCGGAACAGACTCTGACCGAATGCAATATAGTTACGGAACAGGACATGGATGCCATATCGGTCAGGATAAGGGTATCGGCGCCATATCTTGCCAACGGAAACAGATTTGACGGGCTTGCTTCCGGAGGTGTCCGCTTCAGGGGCCTCGTAAGCGGCAATGACTTGAGCCCGGTAATGGAAGCATTGTAAAAAGATTTTTTATGAAGAATATGATTGCAGTTGCATTCCTATGTATGAATGCCATCTTCCTGTATGCACAGGAACAGTCTCCGCTTTTTCAGGAGGAAAGGGCGGCACAGGAAAAACTCGACACGTATGACCATCGTCCGGTGTATCATTTCACGAGCCCCAAAAACAGGTTCAATGACCCCAACGGGTTGTGTTTCTGGAAGGGGAATTGGCATCTTTTTTATCAGGTATATGAAGTTCCCGACGAGGGACATCATTGGGGACATGCCGTAAGCAAGGACCTCATCCATTGGATTGACCTTCCTGGAGCCATATATCCGGGACCTGAAGAGAAAGTCTATTCCGGCACGACATACGTGGAAGAAGACCGGGTTATAGCGACATATTACGGCAAGCCGATAGGCGAAATGATAGCGGTAGCGTCAGATTCACTGCTTCTGGACTGGAAGAAGGTAGGGGGCAAGCCTGTAATTTTCTCTCCGGAAGATGAGGATGCTCCGTACAAAATCTTCGACCCGTGCCTCTGGAAAGAGGGTGAATACTATTATCTGATTTCAGGCAGCACCAGGGCCGAGGGACCAGACGGAAGAAAAATTCCTGCGGAATACCTGTTCAGGAGCAAGGATCTGAAGAACTGGGAATACAGGCATCAGTTCCTTGCAGATGACATGTTTTCAAGGGTAGGCGATGACGGCGCTTGTCCGTATTTTCTTCCTATCGGTAAAGACAGGCACCTTCTTATCCATTTTTCGCACAAAAGCGGGGCAAAGTATCTTGTCGGCAGGTATGACAGGAACAAGGAGCTTTTCCGGATCACCAACGGCGGCTTCATAAACAATGGCCCTGTGGGCCTTGGAGGGGTGCATGCCCCGTCGGCCTTTCCTCTCGGGAACGGGGAAGCCGTGGCGATATACAATACCAAGTCGAACAATTATGCCAAAGGCACGTTCAACGAATGCATGACATTGCCCCAGTTGCTGACGGTCGATGATATGGACAGGCTGGTCACACGTCCGTATGGAGATTATGAATCATTGAGATATGATCATGTGGCTCTCGAAAATGTGGAGTTGCCGTTTCGTCAGGAAGTCTCTCTCCCGGATGTCAGCGGAAAGGCGATGGAGATAGAAATGCTTTTCAACGATGCCACACGCGACATAGCCGTGGACGTGCTTGCCGATCCTGAAAAGAAAGAATATACGAGGATAATCTTCAGAAGAGGACGCGGTTTCATTGACAGATCCAGGAATGGCGGGGACAACAGCAAGCCGAGCGTGATTGAAATAGATCCGACGTTCTGCAGCAGCAAACCGGGATTTTCCAGCCGTCTTCCTGAAATCAAGGAATTTGCCATGGACAAGGATGAACCTCTGAAACTCAATATCTTCATAGACCATTCGATTGTGGAGGTCTTCGTCAATGACAGGCAATGGGCAATGCTCCGCGTATGGCCTGTCCTGGACAACAGCACAGGAGTCAGGGTGACTGCCTTGTCGGAGGATTCCCGTATAGTGAAACTGGACGCATGGCAGATGAAAGGAATTTTTGAATGAATCTTACTTATAGGACAGATATGGACAGCAAATATGTTATAGGAATAGATTTCGGAAGCGACTCCGTCCGCAGCATAGTCGTGGACGCAGCCGACGGTTCGGAACTGGCGAATGCAGTGGTGGAATATCCGTTATGGAAACAGGGAAAGTACTGCAACCCATCCGAAAACAGGTATCGTCAGCATCCGCGGGAGCATCTTGACTGTTTGGAAAGATGCCTGAATGCCATGTTGGACAAGTGTGCACCTGAAGTGAGGAAAGCCGTGGCAGGCATATCATTGGATTCCACGGCATCCACACCCGTGATTACCGACAGGAACGGGACGCCTTTGGCCATGTTGCCTGAATTCAGCGAAGATCCCGATGCAATGTTCGTATTGTGGAAAGACCATACTGCGATAGACGAGGCAGACCGGATAAACGAAGTTTCATGGAACTGGAAAGAGGATTTTACCCGTTTCAGCGGTGGAGCATATTCCTGTGAATGGGATTGGGCGAAGGTCTTGCATGTCCTGAGGACAAATCCTGCGGTCCGGGCCAAGGCTTATTCATGGGTGGAGCATTGCGACTGGATTACCGGTACCCTTTGCGGCAATACTGTTCCGGAAACGATGGCGAGAAGCCGATGCGTGGCAGGACATAAAGCCATGTGGAATGCGGCATGGGGAGGTCTTCCGTCATGGGAATTTCTCCATGAAGTAGATCCGTTGCTGGATGTGTTCAAAGGGCATCTGTATACTGAAACCCTCACGGGGGACATACGTATCGGAGGTCTCTGTACCGAATGGGCCGGGAAACTCGGATTAAATCCTGGGATAGCCGTCGGGCCAGGCGCCATCGACTGCCATGTGGGGGCAGTCGGCGCCGGCATAGATCAGGGAACGCTCGTGAAGGTGATGGGCACGTCGACCTGCGACATCTATACCGGAAGGTATGAAGATGTCGGAGACAGGCCCGTAAAGGGAATCTGCGGACAGGTGGACGGTTCCGTCCTGCCGGGATTCGTAGGTTTCGAAGCCGGACAGTCCGCATTCGGCGATGTATATGCGTGGCTGTCACGGTTTACTGGCAAAAGCATACCGGAACTTACGGAAGAAGCGGAAAAACTTCCTGTCACGCCGGAGGATATGGTGGCTCTGGACTGGTTCAACGGCCGCAGGACGCCGGATGCCGATCACAGGGTAAAGGCGGCAATATGCGGACTGACCCTCGGAAGTACGCCGGGAGAAGTCTTCAAGGCGTTGGTGGAGGCAACGGCATTCGGCTCAAGGGCGATCAACGAACGTTTTGAGGAAGAAGGCATCCCTGTCAGGAAAATAGTTGCCGTGGGCGGCATATCGAGGAAGTCTCCATACGTGATGCAGACGATGGCGGATGTGATGGGCATGCCTGTCTCAGTCGTGGACAGCGACCAGACCTGTGCCCTCGGTGCCGCAATGTTCGCTGCAGTTGCCGCAGGAATCTACGGAAGCGTGCCGGAAGCGCAGAAAGCCATGAATGTGAAATACTGTGCCGAATACGTGCCTGATGCCGGCAAATCCGGAATCTACGACAGGCTTTATGCAAAATACAGAAAATTGGGACTGGCGGCAGCCGGCCTCAAATAACAATAACCAATAATATTTTCAATATCATGACTGCAAATCATCCAAAAATCGGAATCCGTCCGATCATCGACGGCCGGAGGGGCGGTATCCGCGAATCGCTCGAAGACATGACTATGGGTATGGCAAAACTCGTTGCTGACCTGTACTCGTCGGAACTTTATTACAATGACGGCTCGCATGTGGAATGCGTCATAGCTGAC
This sequence comes from uncultured Bacteroidales bacterium, assembly GCA_944326375.1. Taxonomy (GTDB): domain Bacteria; phylum Bacteroidota; class Bacteroidia; order Bacteroidales; family UBA932; genus Cryptobacteroides. Next base: position 14,585 of record CALVDU010000129.1, read on the forward strand.
ACGACCATCGGAGGTGTCGCCGAAGCTGCTGCCGCCACTGAAAAATTCAAGGCCAACAATGTCGGGGCCGTCATTTCCGTAACCCCGTGCTGGTGCTACGGGGCGGAAACCATAGACATGGACCCGCTCATGCCAAAGGCAATCTGGGGATTCAACAAGACTGAACGTCCGGGCGCTGTCTATCTTGCTTCAGCCCTTGCCGGGCACAATCAGAAAGGTCTTCCTGCATTCGGCATTTACGGCAAGGATGTGCAGGACAAGGATGACATGACGATCACCCCAGATGTCAGGGAAAAACTTCTTCTGTTCGGAAAGGCAGCGGTAGCCGTCATGCAGATGAAAGGCAAATCATATCTGAGCATAGGTTCCGTTTCCATGGGAATCGCCGGGTCCACTCCGATTCCGGATTTCTTCCAGGACTATCTCGGAATGCGCAACGAATATGTGGACTGCTCCGAAATCGAGAGGAGGGTGCAATTGGGCATCTACGACCATGAGGAATTCGACCGTGCGATGAAATGGGTCGAGTCCAACTGCAAGACCCATGAGGGAGAAGACCTGAATCCGAAGCACCTGTGCTATGACAGGGAGAACCTCGACCGGGTATGGGAGTATGTCGTAAAGATGACCATCATATTCAGGGATCTGATGATTGGCAACCCTAAACTTGCGGAACTGGGATTCAAGGAAGAGGCCTGCGGACACAATGCAATCGTCGGAGGCTTCCAGGGACAGCGCCAGTGGACTGACTTCAAACCGGACGGAGACTTTTCCGAAGCGATCCTCAATACTTCGTTCGACTGGAACGGCATCCGTCCTCCGTTCACGTTCGCTACCGAGAATGACACGCTGAACGGCATAACGATGCTTTTCCTCCAATTGATTACCAACAGGGCCCAGATGTTCTCGGATGTCCGCTGCTGCTGGACGCCGGAAGCGTACAAGAGGGTTACCGGAAAGAAATTGTCCGGACATGCCTCTGTGGGTGTGATCCATCTCATCAATTCAGGCTCCACTACGCTCGATGCGACAGGAAGAATGGAGAACGAGGCCGGAGAACCGGTAATGAAACGCTTCTGGGAGATTACCCAAAAGGATGTGGACGCTTGCCTGGAGAACACTTTGTGGAGACCTGCCGGACGGGAGTATATGAGGGGAGGCGGATTCTCATCAAACTTCCTTACAAGGGGCGAGATGCCTATGACCATGTGCCGCATAAATCTCATAAAGGGACTCGGGCCTGTAATGCAGATTGCAGAAGGCTGGGCCGTGAACCTCGACAAGGATGCGTTCGCAATAATTGACAAGAGGACTGACCCGTCATGGCCGAGCACCTTCTTCTCTCCGAGGACGACTGGTGAAGGAGCATTCAAGGATGCCTACTCGGTCATGAACAACTGGGGAGCAAACCACGGTGCAATCAGTTATGGCCATGTCGGCGCTGAAATGATAACTCTCGCATCCATGCTCCGCATACCTGTATGCATGCACAACGTGCCAGAAGACAAGATATTCCGGCCGAGCGCATGGGCGGCATTCGGAATGGACAAAGAGGGTGCCGATTTCAGGGCCTGCATGAATTATGGCCCTATATACGGCTGATGTCCCTGAATTTTTTCAAAAAATTTCCGTAAAACTGGTTTTTGTAAATAAAAACTTCTATCTTTGTAGAGTTGACGTTTTGAAAATGCACAATATTATTGTCATATCCATTCTATCCCTACTACGGAATTTCATTTCGTGAAACTCTGGAGAGGGATTGCTTGTGACATGGCGTAATGATATTTTTACGGATACCCAAGGGCCTCGGGAGTTTCTTCCTTGAGGCTCTTTTGTTTTTGCCTTCATGGCATCCCCGGGCATCCGGCAGGGAAGACGTTGGAAAAGTAAAACACGAACTTACTATATTATGGACCAGAAACTTTATGTTTTCGACACTACACTGAGAGACGGGGAGCAGGTTCCCGGCTGCCAATTGAACACGATTGAAAAGATTGAACTCGCAAAGCTGCTTGAAGCGATGAAGGTCGACATCATCGAATGCGGATTCCCCATTTCGAGCCCCGGTGACTTCAAGTCCATCGTGGAAATCTCCAAAATCGTGACGGAGTCAACAATCTGCGCCCTCTCCCGTGCAGTGGAAAAGGACATCGACGCAGCTGCCGACGCCCTCCATTTTGCCAGGAGGAAGAGAATCCACACCGGCATCGGCACATCCGACTACCATATAAAATACAAATTCAACTCCAACCGTGATGAAATCCTCGAAAGGGGAATAAAGGCGGTAAAATATGCCCGCAGATTCGTGGACGACGTGGAATTCTACGCAGAAGACGCAGGAAGGACAGACAACGAATACCTCGCACGCGTAGTCGAGGCCGTAATCGCAGCAGGAGCCACTACCGTGAACATTCCAGACACCACAGGCTACTGCCTTCCGGAGGAATACGGCGCCAAGATAAAATATCTCTTCGACCATGTGCCGAACATCGACAAGGCGATAATCTCCACCCATTGCCACAATGACCTCGGAATGGCTACAGCCAACACGATATCCGGCATACTCAACGGCGCAAGACAGGTCGAAGTGACCATGAACGGCGTAGGCGAAAGGGCAGGGAATACGGCCATGGAGGAAGTGGTAATGGCAATAAAGTGCCGCAAGGACATTCCTGTCTATACGGACATCGTGACCTCGCACTTCAATAAGGTTTCACACTCCGTCTCCACCCTCATGCGCATGCCGGTGCAGCCTAACAAGGCTATCGTCGGAAGAAACGCATTCGCCCACTCTTCGGGCATTCATCAGGACGGCGTGCTCAAGAACAGGGAAAGTTACGAAATCATCGACCCTGCCGACGTGGGAGTGAACGATTCCACGATTGAACTTACCGCAAGAAGCGGACGTGCAGCCCTGAACCATCATTTCCAGAGGCTCGGCATAAATCTCAACAAGGAAGAACTGGACTCGGCATACGACAAGTTCCTTAAACTGGCCGACTGCAAGAAAGAAATCAACGACAATGACCTCTATGTCATCGCAGGCGTGACCCAGGACAAACTGAAGCAGAAAATCCGCCTGAAATATCTTCAGGTGGTCTGCGGAAAGAACGCAATCCCCATGGCGACCGTCAAACTCGTCATCGACGGGGAGGAATGCGTTGCCACATCGAGCGGAAACGGTCCGGTAGATGCTGCGTTCAAGGCGGTCAAGAGCCTGATCCACAGGAAAATCACTCTCGAGGAATATCTCGTGCAGGCGATTACCCGCGGGACGGACGATGTGGGCAAGGTCCACATACAGATCGAGAACAAGGGCAACATCTACTACGGATTCTCGGCGAACACGGACATCGTGACGGCATCCGTGGAGGCATACGTCAACGCAATATCCAAAATCCTGTAAGACAATGGGAAAGACTCTTTTCGACAAGATATGGGAAAACCATGTGGTAAAACACATTCCCGAAGGACCCGACGTGCTCTATGTGGACAGGCATCTCGTCCATGAGGTGACTTCCCCGCAGGCATTCAGCGCATTGCGCACAAGGGGGCTGAAGGTGTTCCGTCCTGACAGGACATTCGCAACATGTGACCACAATGTCCCGACCCTCGGGCAGGACAAGCCGATTGAAGACCCCGTTTCGGCGAAGGCTGTGGCGCAACTGGCTGAAAATACGGCAGAAAACGGCGTGAGATATTTTCCTCTCGGCGATCCGGGCAACGGCATTGTCCATGTCATCGGACCGGAAAGGGGCATAGTCCTCTGCGGACAGACGGTCGTGTGCGGCGACAGCCATACGGCGACCCACGGAGCTTTCGGCAACATAGCCTTCGGCATAGGCACAAGCGAGGTTGAAATGGTCCTCGCAACGCAATGCCTCATGCAGACAAAACCAAGACAGACAAGGATAACCGTAAACGGCAAACTGCGCAGCAACGTCACTCCGAAAGACGTGATCCTGTACATAATATCAAAACTCGGCACGGACGGATGCACGGGCAGTTTTGTGGAATATGCCGGCGAGGTCTTCCGTGACATGAGCATGGAAGGCAGGATGACGGTCTGCAACATGAGCATAGAAATGGGCGCAAGGGGCGGAATAGTCGCTCCCGACGCTACAACATTTGACTACATCAGGGGCAGGCAGTTCGCTCCGGCAGGAGAAGAATTTGAAAAGGCTGTCGCCGGATGGTCGCACTTGAACACAGACATTGATGCCGTGTTCGACACTGAATATTCGTTCGACGCAGCCGACATCGCACCTATGGTCACATACGGTACAAATCCGGGCATGGGCGTGGCAATTGACGGCGTGATTCCGGACAACGCGGCAGGCTGTGATGAAGCCACATTCAGCAAGGCTCTCGAATACATGGGCTTCCGGAAAGGTGAACCGATGCTCGGAAAGAAAGTCGACTATGTGTTCGTAGGCTCGTGCACGAACGGCAGGATTGAGGATTTCAGGGCTTTCGCAAAGGCTGTGGCAGGACGCCGCAAATGCGACGACGTGACGGTCTGGCTCGTGCCCGGCTCAAAGGAAGTAGAGGCGAAAATCGAGGCGGAGGGAATAGGCGACCGGCTGCGTTCCTGCGGCTTCGAAATCCGTCAGCCAGGCTGCTCGGCGTGTCTCGCAATGAATGCAGACAAAATCCCTGAAGGGAAATACGCCGTCTCCACATCCAACCGCAATTTCGAGGGCAGGCAGGGCTATGGCGCACGCACAATCCTTGCCGGAACGCTCGTGGCGGCAGAGGCGGCAGTCACGGGAAAAATCGGAATGCCTGCAAAATGACAATGACATGGAAAAGATAAATGTGATAAAATCCACAGCGGTCCTCGTGCCCGTGGACAACATAGATACAGACCAGATCATCCCCGCCCGTTTCCTCAAGACGGTCACGAGGGAAGGGTTCGGAGAAAAACTCTTCTACGACTGGAGATTCAACGCTGACGGCTCGCATGTCGCATCGGTGCTGGACGGACAGACTGGGGAGATACTCGTGGCAGGCAACAATTTCGGATGCGGCTCCAGCAGGGAACACGCCGCCTGGGCATTGCATGACGCCGGATTCAGGGCAGTGATTTCATCCTCTTTTGCCGACATATTCAGGAACAATGCCCTGAACAATGCCCTCCTGCCGATCCGTGTGCCGGAAGATTTCCTCGAAAAGATATTCCAGGTGCTGAAATCTTCCCCTGGTACGGTGCTGACGGTGGACCTCGGTGCTCAGACGCTGACCGTTCCCGGAGCAGGAGAGATGATGTTTGAAATAAATGCATACAAGAAAGAATGTCTGATGAAGGGCTATTCCGACATCGACTATCTTCTTGCCGACAAGGACGCCATCCTCAAATATGAGGCAGCGAGAAGCCCATTTTGATGAAGTTGTAACTTCCGGCTCGAAGTTATTGTAAAAAAGAAACGAGAGATATGAAAAAGACGATAGCAATACTGCCCGGCGACGGCATCGGCCCGGAAATCATGGCGCAAGCCACAAAAGTGCTGGACGCCGTTGCGGAAAAATTTTCGCACACATTTGAATACAGATATGCCGATGTGGGCGCATCGGCAATCGACAAGACCGGAAATCCCTACCCGGACGCCACCCACGAAATCTGCACGACTTCAGACTCAGTCCTTTTCGGGGCAATAGGTGATCCGAAATATGACAATGACCCTACGGCGAAAGTCCGTCCCGAACAGGGGCTGCTGAAGATGCGCAAGGCTCTCGGACTGTATGCCAACATCCGCCCCGTAAAGCCTTACGCAAGCCTTCTTGAGGCATCTCCGCTGAAAAACGGGATTGTTGAGGGCGCAGACTTCATAGTGGTCAGGGAACTGACCGGCGGAATGTATTTCGGAGAGCCGAGAGGCAGGAACGAGGCGGGTGACAAGGCATTTGACACCTGCGTCTATTCCAAGACCGAGATAGAGAGGGTGACAGACGTCGCATTCGCATACGCAGCGAGGCGCAGAAAACGCGTGACTTTGGTTGACAAGGCAAATGTCCTTGCAACTTCACGCCTGTGGAGGGAGACGGTCAAGGAAATCCATGCTGCAAAATATTCCGACATGGAACTCGATTTCCTCTTTGTGGACAATGCTGCAATGAAAATGGTCTCCAATCCGAGGGATTTCGACGTTATCCTCACGGAAAACATGTTCGGGGACATCCTCAGCGATCTTGCAGGCGTAATCAACGGTTCCATCGGGCTTCTTCCGTCGGCTTCAACGGGGGAGAGCAGAAGCCTTTACGAGCCTATTCACGGTTCTTTCCCTCAAGGTGCAGGAAAAAACATAGCCAACCCGATTGCAATGATATTGTCTGCTGCGATGATGCTGGAGGACGCTTTCGGAGCACAGGAAGAGGGCCGAATTGTCCGTGAGGCATGCGATGCGGCCGTTGCTGCCGGAGCATGCACGCCAGACATCATAAAGGACAGCAGGTACGGCACAAAGGAAACAGGCGAATTCATAGTGGATTACATTAAAAATTACAGGATATGAAACGGCTCAGAAGCGACAGAAGCACTTCCGGCAGAAAAATGGCCGGTGCAAGGGCGCTCTGGCGCGCCAACGGCATGACCGAAGAGCAGTTCGGCAAGCCGATTATAGCGATAGTCAATTCTTTCACCCAGTTCGTGCCGGGGCATGTGCACCTGCATGAAATAGGTCAGGAAATCAAGAAAAAAATCGAAGAACTGGGCTGCTTTGCAGCCGAATTCAACACAATAGCCATTGACGACGGCATAGCCATGGGGCATGACGGGATGCTCTATTCCCTTCCGTCCCGCGACATGATTGCCGACAGCGTGGAATACATGGTGAATGCGCATTGCGCTGACGCAATGGTCTGCATCTCCAATTGCGACAAGGTTACACCCGGGATGCTCATGGCCGCCATGAGGCTGAATATTCCTACGGTATTCGTGTCCGGAGGCCCTATGGAGGCAGGCCATGTGGCAGGCGAGGATTATGACCTCATAGACATAATGGTAAAGGGGGCGGACGACTCGGTCAGCGACGAAACTCTTGCCGGAATCGAGAGAATGGGATGCCCTACCTGCGGCTGCTGTTCCGGAATGTTCACAGCCAATTCCATGAACTGCCTTTCGGAGGCAATCGGACTTTCCCTCGTGGGTAACGGTACGTTGCTCGCCACGCACGAAGAACGCAGAACCCTGTTCATGAAGGCGGCGGAAAGGATTGTAAGAAACACGTTCGCATATTATCGGGACGATGATGAATCCGTGCTTCCGAGATCCATAGCCTCGCGTCAGGCATTCCTGAATGCAATGTCGCTGGACATTGCGATGGGCGGTTCAACCAATACCGTCCTGCATCTTCTCGCAGTTGCGAATGAGGCAGGCGTCGATTTCTCGATGAAGGACATAGACGCCCTGTCGAGAAATATTCCCGTTCTCTGCAAGGTCTCCCCGAACAGCAGGTTCCATATCCAGGACGTGAACAGGGCCGGGGGTGTCATGGGAATCCTTGCCGAACTTGACCGCGGAGGCTTCCTCGACACATCCGTAACAAGGGTGGATTATCCGACCCTGAAGGATGCCATCGCCGCAAACGACATAATGACCGCATCCGGTCCGGAAACAAAAAAATATCTTGCAGCGCCGTCGCAGAGGCGCAACCTTGTGCTCGGTTCATGTTCGGCGGAATATCCTGATTTCGACAAGGACCGCACAAGCGGGTGCATACGTGACATTGCACATGCCTATTCTGCGGACGGAGGTCTCGCTGTGCTCTACGGAAACATTGCCGTGGACGGCTGCATAGTCAAGACTGCCGGAGTCGATGAAAGCATCCTCACTTTCAGCGGTCCGGCAAAGGTGTTCGAATCCCAGGAAGAGGCTTGCGACGGCATTCTTGGCGGCAAAGTCCAGTCAGGAGATGTCGTGGTCATAATCTATGAGGGGCCGAAAGGCGGACCGGGGATGCAGGAAATGCTTTATCCTACATCCTACATCAAGAGCCGGCATCTCGGGAAGGAATGCGCCCTGATTACGGACGGACGCTTCAGCGGGGGCACTTCCGGGCTGTCAATAGGACACATTTCTCCGGAGGCTGCTTCCGGAGGAAATGTCGGGCTTCTTCGTGACGGCGACATCATCAGGATCGATATCCGCAACAGAAGCATATCGGCTGATGTTTCCGAAGAGGAATTTGCAGCCCGAAGGGCAGAAGAGGCGGCAAGGGGCAGCAGGGCCTTTTCTCCGCATTCCCGCAGCAGGGAAGTTTCAAAGGCACTGAAGGCCTATGCCAAACTGGTTTCCTCCGCCGACAAGGGTGCCGTCAGGATAATAGAATAAAAACGGACTTAAGACAATGGACATGGAAGAAAAAGAAAAGATTTCAGGTTCGGAAATCCTCATCCGTTCCCTGATAAGGGAGGGGGCGGACACAATCTTCGGCTACCCCGGAGGAGCGATAATGCCTGTCTATGACGCCCTCATGAACCATACGGATTCCATCGACCACATTCTTGTGCGTCATGAGCAGGGGGCTACCCATGCTGCTCAAGGTTATGCGCGTGCTTCAGGAAAGGTCGGAGTCTGCATGGTCACTGGAGGTCCCGGAGCGACCAACACGATTACCGGAATAGCGGATGCCATGCTCGACAGCACTCCGATAGTCGTGATTGCCGGGCAGATAACGACGGATTTGATAGGAACGGACGCATTCCAGGAAGTGGACTTTACCTGTGTCACCCAGCCCATTTCCAAGTGGACTTACCAGATAGGCAGTGCGGAGGAAATCAGCAGGGTGGTTGCAAGGGCGTTTTTCGTTGCCAAAAGCGGCCGTCCTGGACCTGTGGTACTGAGCGTTACCAAGAATGCGCAGGTGGGCATGGCGGAATATGTGCCTGAAAAGGTGGAGTTCATCCGCAGTTATGACGATGATCCGGAAATCGACATGTCCGCAATAGAAGAGGCGGCAGAGGCGATAAACAATGCGAAACGTCCGTTTGTGCTTGCAGGACAGGGAATTGAGATAGGGGAGGCACAGGAGGAATTCCGCAATTTCGTGGAAAAGGCGGACCTTCCGTTCGGCTGCACATTGCTCGGACTTTCAGTCCTCCCGTCCTCGCATCCGCTCAACAAAGGCATGCTCGGGATGCACGGGAATCTCTGCAACAACGTCAAGACCAACGAGTGCGACGTGCTCATAGCCGTCGGGATGAGGTTCGACGACAGGGTCACGGGAGATGTCTCCACATACGCCCGTCAGGCCAAGATCATCCATCTCGACATTGACGCATCCGAAATCGGGAAGAATGTCAAGGCGGACATCCCGGTGCTCGGCAACTGCAGAAAGACATTGAAACTCATTTCTGACAGGCTGAATCCCGCAAAACATACGGAATGGACGGCGAGTTTCGAGCCTTATGTCAGGGAAGAGTATGAAAAGGTCATAGACAAGGAATTGCACCCGGCCTCAGGACCGCTCAACATGGGCGAGGTTGTGAATGCAGTGAGCGAAGCGTCAGGACACAAGGCCATTCTCGTGACAGACGTCGGACAGAACCAGATGATGGCATCGAGGTATTTCAAATACGAGGAAAAGCGGAGCATCATCACTTCGGGCGGCATGGGAACGATGGGTTTCGGGCTTCCGGCTGCCATAGGAGCGGCATTCGCCCGTCCGGACAGGACGGTGTGCATGTTTACGGGCGACGGCGGACTTCAGATGACGATCCAGGAGTTCGGCACGATAATGGAAAGGAAGGTGCCCGTGAAAATCATTCTTCTGAACAACAATTATCTCGGAAACGTGAGACAGTGGCAGGAACTTTTCTTTCACAGGAGATATTCCTTTACGAGGCTCGATAATCCTGATTTTCAGGTTATTGCGTCAGCATACGGCATTCCTTCGAGACGTGTTGCGGACAGGGCGGAACTTCAGGATGCAGTAAGGGAAATGCTTGAGACGGACGGTCCGTTCTTCCTTGAGGCCTGCGTCGCTGAAGAAGGGAACGTGATGCCGATGATTCCTCCGGGAGGTTCTGTGGACAATATGATAATGGAGTGCTGAGACTATGGAAACAGAAAGTTTATATACGATAATTGTGCATTCCGAAAATTTTGCCGGAATACTCAATCAGGTGGCGGCAGTGTTCACGCGGCTTCAGGTAAATATCGAAAGCCTCAACGTGTCGGCTTCCTCCCTCCCGAATGTCCACAAGTTCACGATCTGCTGCAGGACTACGGAGAAGAACATTGACAAGATAATAAAGCAGATAGTGAAGAAACTGGATGTCATCAGCGCTGCCTGCTATACCGACAGGGACATTTTCAGCAGCGAAATCGCAATGTACAAGATTTCGACTCATGTGTTCGACGGCAGCGACGACCTCAATGTCATCCTGCGGAAATACAATACGAGGGTTGTTGAAGTCACATCAGACTATATAGTCGTGGAACTGGCAGGTTCAAGCGACGAGATTACGGCTTTGCGTGACGAATTCCAGAACCTTGGCTGCATCAGGCAGTTTGTCCGTTCCGGAAAAATCGCAGTCACGGCTTCCAATATAGAAAAGGTCAGCGAATGGCTCGACCGCAGGGAAAAAGTCAGGACAGAAAGAAGCAGAATATTATAAACAGGCGGAAAACCGCAATAAAATGTAAAACGAATTATGGCAAAAATGAATTTCGGCGGAGTCGAAGAAAATGTAGTGACCCGCGCAGAGTTTCCCCTTGAGAAAGCAAGGGATGTGTTGAAGAACGAGACAATAGCAGTTCTCGGCTACGGCGTCCAGGGGCCGGGACAGTCCCTGAACCTGAAGGACAACGGCTTCAACGTTATTGTAGGACAGAGAAAAGGCTCGAAGAGCTGGGACAAGGCCATCGCTGACGGATGGGTTCCGGGAGAGACCCTCTTTGAAATAGATGAGGCTTGCGCAAAGGCTACAATCATCGAATTCCTGCTTTCTGATGCCGGTCAAATTGCCGCATGGCCTACCGTGAAGAAAAATCTTACTCCTGGCAAAGCCCTGTATTTCTCACATGGCTTCGGCATCACTTACAGCGACAAGACAGGCATTGTGCCTCCGGCAGACGTTGACGTGATTCTCGTCGCACCTAAGGGCTCCGGCACATCGCTGCGCCGTCTTTTCCTCGAGGGTAAGGGCATCAATTCTTCATACGCGATTCATCAGGATGCCACGGGAAAGGCATACGACAGGGTAATCGCCCTCGGAATCGGTGTAGGTTCAGGCTATCTGTTCGAGACCGACTTCAAGCGTGAGGTATATTCCGACCTTACCGGAGAGAGGGGAACGCTCATGGGTGCAATCCAGGGCATATTCGCTGCACAGTATCAGGTGCTCCGCGAAAACGGGCACACTCCTTCCGAGGCATTCAACGAGACCGTGGAGGAGTTGAGCCAGAGCCTCATGCCACTCATCGCCGAAAAGGGAATGGACTGGATGTATGCCAATTGTTCCACTACCGCACAGCGCGGTGCCCTCGACTGGTGGAAGAGGTTCAGGGATGCTACCATGCCTGTATTCAAGGAACTGTATGAGAGCGTCAAGACAGGAAACGAGGCTCAGATTTCCATCGATTCCAACAGCAAGCCTGACTACAGGGAGAAGCTCAACGCTGAACTCAAGGAACTGCATGACAGCGAATTGTGGCGTGCAGGCGAGACCGTCAGGGAACTTCGTCCGGAAAGGAGCAAATGACATATTCAGATCCTGAGGCAGGAACTGTGCTGCTGAAGAAGAATGCTTCCAGCAGGCGCATGAGCATCCGTGTACATCCTGTCAAAGGCATTACGGTAATCATTCCGGAGTCCGTCCCGTACAGGGAGGGACTCCGGTTTTTCCTGCTCAAGCGGGATTGGGTGCTCAAGACTATGCGGCGTCAGCAGATGAAGATTGAAGATGCGCAGGAAAACGGACTGGCAGTCCCGCTTCTCGGCGACGGAAGCGTAGTGAGGACTCTGATGTCGGAAATTCTGCTGCGCAGGAGTACCCGTCCCGAAAGTGCTCCCTTGAAGTTGGAGACCCTCTTGCTGGAAGATGTGAAGCAGACGGGAAGGACCTGGTTTTCCATTGACCGGCCTCTGTTCCGCAAGACGCTTGTCTATTCGGACTCATTGCCTTCCGAGGGGAGTGCAGGTCTGGATTCTCTGCTGAGAAATGCCGTTGCGGAAATCATGAGGGCGGAGGCGAAACTTATTCTGCCGAGGAAACTGGATTTTTTCGCATCCCGTTTCGGGTTCCGTTATTCCCGAGTCTCCGTCAAGCGCAATTCCTCTAACTGGGGCAGCTGTTCCGTGCGCGGCAACATCAACCTGAACCTGAATCTGGTCCGTCTTCCGGAGCCGTTGTGCGACTGCGTGGTTCTGCATGAATTGTGTCATCTGAAACATCCGGACCACGGTCCGGGTTTCCATTCCCTTTTGGAAAAGCTCTGTACTGACAATGTTGCCCGGCTTGCAATGACGGGCGACCCTTATCTGCCGGAACTTGCGGCAAAAATCAACCGCTCGCGTGCTGCCATGCCGGTGCATACGACAATGGAGCGTGAACTCAAGAAATACAGGATGCTGTAATGGTTCAAACCTTCTTGTTTTTCCAGCGGCCGCTGATGAGGTATGAGCCGCAGAGAAGCAGCATGGCGAGCCCGTAGACATGCTCAGCTGTCCAGCAGACGGCGACATCTGCCCTTACAACATGGATTATGGTATAGCAGTAAAGCACGTAGACAGCAAGGGCGGTCAGTTCCAGAAGGAAGGCTTTCCGCGTGTTGCCGGTACCTGATACCGCCTGGAAGAATATGTTTGCCGGAATTGTGAAGATGTATGCGCTGCACATTACCCACAACGACGGGACTGATGCCTTTATGAGTTCAGGCATGTCGGTGTATATTCTGATGACACTTTCAGGCAATGCCGCTACAAGAAGCATCATTACGGCCGTGGCGGCGTATGCAAGTTTCATTATGCGGATTACGAGTCCAGGGACCGAGTTCGGGTGTCCGTTGCCTATCAGGTTGCTGACAAGGGAACTGCACGTGGATGCAAAAGCCATCATTATCATCCAGATGAGTCCGGATACGTTCCTTATGATGTTGGATATGGCAAGGGAACGTTCCCCGAGATGTTCTATGAACAGGAAGAATATGAACCATGTGGACAAGGATATGATGTTCTGTATCATCGTCCACAGGGAAACAGACAGTATCCCTCCCAGTTTTGCGAAACTGAATTTGCCGAATCTGTCGAGCCCGTATTTCCTGCAGTCAGTCTTGCGGATTGTGTAGGTTATGAAGAAAATCAGGGATACGAGTTCAGCCAGCGTTGAGCCCAATGCCGCTCCGGCAATTCCCATGGCCGGGATTCCGAATTTTCCGAAGACGAGAATCCAGTTGAATACGACGTTGGAAAGCACCATTGTTATGGAGTTGAACGTCAGGGTCTTGGTCTGGGTTGTGCCGACATAGAACGCCCGGAACATTACTGTGACGTATGCGAAGAACAGTCCCGGAAGTCTCCATTCCACGTAACTTACTGCTGCGTCCCGGATACGTGGAGAAGATACCATCTTCCCTATGAGCCACGGGGAAATCATCTCTGACACCGCTACCGCTATGGCGGCAAGACACAGAAGGAAAGCGACTCCGTGGTAGAATATGTTGCCTGTTTCCCTGAAATTTCCTTCCCCGTTGCGCCGTGCGATGATGATTTGAGAACCTATGCTGAATCCGAAGCCTGCCATGAAAATGACCATGTAATATATGCCCGCTATGGCTGAGGCCCCGAGTTCCACTTCTCCTACCCTGCCGAGGAAGGCTGCATCCGTCATGCCGATCATCTGTTCCATAACGAGGCTGATCAGGATCGGGTATGCCACTTTCCAAATCTGCTTGTACGAATATGTTGCAGGACTGTCGTACCTGTATGTCGTGGTATTGTGTTCCATGTTTTATTCGGAAAGAAGTGTTTGGGAAAGGATTGCTGTTGCTTCTTCAACTGTCAGGGAGTCTTCGATCCTGAAGTTTCCGCTTGCCGTGCGGATGAGGCTGTCAAGATGTGCTCCGCTGCCGAGGGCTTCTCCGAGGTCACGAGCGAATGCCCTGACGTATGTGCCTTTGCTGCAGGAGATTCTGATGACGGCTCTCGGAAGTCCGAGGGCGGAGTTGTCGGTCACGTTGATTCTCGTCGAGGCGCCTTTGTCTCTTGTGTCAGGCATTTCGCCGCTTGTCGTCCTGTCGCTTTTGTCGTCTGCCTCCTGTTGTTCAAGGACTTGTGACGAACTCTCGAAGGAAAGCAGTTCCAATGAGTTTATGCGGATCAAGGCAGTCTTGAGCAGTTCCCCTGCAGCCGTGTCGAAAGTCTTGTCCGGAGTGTTGCCCTCCTGATGTTTCTTGAGGAGTTTTCGTGCCAGCTCGTACGCCCTTACCCCGTCAACGGATTTGGCGGAGAACAGAGGTGCGACCTGTTCCTGCTCCCCGATGAATTGCTGCAGGGATTCCCTTATGGCTTCTTCCGTGATGTGCCGATATGGGAAGTGCCTGTCTATTTCCTTTTCAAGGTCGTATGAAGGGGTTGTCGCACCGAATGTGATTCCTGCGACGTATTCCTTGTCGTGGGACTGGAGCCTTTCGGCGAGCCTTGTTGCCTTGCCCATGCACACGAGAAGGATTCCGGTGGCAAGCGGGTCAAGCGTCCCGGCGTGTCCGACCTTGAGGTTGCGTTTGCCGAAACGGCGTATTGCCGTGTATTTGATTTTACGGATTACGTCGGCGGAAGTCCAGCGGTATGGCTTGTTTATGGGTATGATGATACCTCCCGGACAGTCGTCTATGCTGACCGGGAGATTTGTGCCTTTGGCAAGTATGATTGGGGTGCCGTTGCTTTCCTGTGGCAGGTTGCCCATATTTGCCTACTTTACAGGGATTTTGTCGATCCTTTTCTGGTGGCGGCCTCCTTCAAACGGGGTGTCGAGCCATGTGTCAACGATTTCTTTGGCATCCTCGAATTCGATGAACCGTGCCGGCATCACGAGCACATTGGCGTTGTTGTGCTTCTTGACGAGTTCCCCGATTTCCTTGTTCCAGGC
The DNA here is from genome assembly GCA_944326375.1 of uncultured Bacteroidales bacterium. Classification (GTDB taxonomy): domain Bacteria; phylum Bacteroidota; class Bacteroidia; order Bacteroidales; family UBA932; genus Cryptobacteroides. Next base: position 29,672 of record CALVDU010000129.1, read on the forward strand.
GAGTCCTGCCCTGATGCCCTGATGTTTGTTGAGGGTCATTGCCATGCCGTTGCCTGTGCCGCAGAGGGCTATTCCGAGATCAACAGTTCCCTTTTCCACGGCCTCTGCAAGCGGATGTGCCACGTCGGGATAGTCCATGCTTTCAGGAGAATCCGTGCCGTAGTCCGACATTTCGTAGCCTTTCCCTTCAAGATATCCGATGAGCCCGCATTTGTATTCGAAGCCTGCGTGGTCGCTGCAAATTCCGATTTTCATAATTTTCAATTTTTACGGTTGGCAAAGATAATCAGAAAGCAAGAGCAATGCAAGCCAAATCTTCGGATGCATCGGATGAGAAACGGCAGGGCGGAGGAAATCTGCTCATGCAAGGTGTCGCTGCTGCCGCAGCAAAGCATTCTCAGTATTTCCCGTCAGATAAATAAGGATAAAAGACAATATTATGAGATACTGGAAAAGACGCAAAAAGGAGATTGTGAGATTACGGAATGGATGGACTGGCATCTTGATTGTCTGCTTCGCTCTGTGGGACAGTCCGACGAAACCTTGTCGAAAGTGCTGAACAAGGCAGTCTTTTGGCAAAAACATGCTGCAGTTGCCATGTCCGCACGGCAAAAGGATGTGCTGAATCTTTATTTGGACGGGTATCCGGGCAAACTTACTGCCAAAAACTGGGCGAAGCACTCTAAAGTATCTCCCGATACGGCGATGCGGGACATAAAGGACCTTGTGGAGAAAGATATTTTGGTTCCTCAGCAAGGAAGGGTTCGTGACGTCTCTTATGGAATCCGCTGCAGCGACTCCGCCCTTTTTGTCCCGACGCCGGAAAGTTAATCCATGAATCTGGACTAAAGTCTGTTATTGGCGGAGACCTTATATGAAACTACCACTGTTCTCACTCCGGATTCAGGATATTCGGTCCGGTAATGCTCTGTAAGATCTTTATAAAGATATATTGTGTCCGGTGCCGGACCGGCACTTTTGACCGTGGCGCCATGGCCGATGAACACATCGAAAGAAAGATTGCCGATTTCATTCCCTGCTTCATCTGAAAAAGTCCATCCGCCATAGCCGAATATATGCATATCAGGAAGAAGCAGTTTATAGGAATCCGGCATTTCTTCCGGATCCATGGGCTTTGTCATGATGATATAATAAGGTCCAAGCACCTTGTCGCTGTTTAGCAGGGCTATGCACCTTAAGGAATTGTCGTCGTCACGATAAAGCATATAGTGATAATCCAAAGGCAAGAGAGAGTTTTCTTCCAGATCCTTTTCGACAAGTTCTTTGTTGTCTGCATCGACTGCATACCTGTACTCCGGAAGCATGACATTGCCGTAATATGTTTCAGGAATGAAATGCAATGGCAGACCTTCCGAATTCTTTTTATCCTTGGATATCACTTCAAGCAGTTCACGTTCGTCCCATGCCGGCTGCCCCATGCTGTAGTCCAGGTAGCTGGTCTCTCCGACTCTTATCTTGTATTCGTACCCTTTTTCAAACTCAAACCCGTCAATGGCGCCAAAGGCACTCCATTCCTCGGATTGCTCTTTCTTTACAGCATAGACTTCCGACAGGTAATCAAGCCCGTCAGACCAAAGGACACCCGGAACTTTCTCCGATGCCACAGTCAGCACATATTCTTTATAGTCAGTGTTTTCATGAGCAGAGGGTGGCTTTTATCCTGCTGATGCGTGAGGCAAATTCCTTTTTGCCGATGAGGGTAACGATGTCGGCGATTCCGAGTCCGCTGGAAGCGCCCACAAGGGCGAGACGAAGGCAGTTCATCACCTTGCCCATAGGCCATTCGCGGCTGCGGATGAATTCTTCGAGAGGTCCTTCAAGGGACTCTTTCGTGAACTCCCCTCCGAAACCGATGATGAAGTCTGCAACCTGGAGCGCAAGGGAATAGTTTTCTTCTTTCCAGAATTTTGCCGCATCCTTCTCGGCGTATGACTCTGGAGCGACAAAAAGATATGAGGCGATGTCCCAAAAGTCTGCGACAAACGATGCCCTTTCCTTGATGAGGGATACAATCCGCCTTACATAGTCCCGAGTGAAAATCCTGCTCTTGAAGTCTGCGCCCTGTACGGTCACTTCCGCACCGGCAGTCAGCGCACATTTCGGGCAGTCCACAATCTGCATCCCGTGCTCTTCAAGCACAGGGATGAACAGGGAAGTGAGCTCCTCGTCGGACTTCATCCTGAGATATTCCTTGTTGTACCATTTTGCCTTGTCGGGATTGAATTTCGCCCCTGACTTGATTACGCGTTCCAATGAGAATGCGCCGATGAGTTCTTCCATTGTGAAGAGTTCCCTGTCGTCCCCCGGATTCCAGCCGAGCATGGCGAGCATGTTCACGAATGCTTCAGGGAAATATCCGTCTTCACGGTAACCTCTTGACACTTCGCCCTCAGCATTGACCCATTTCAGAGGGAAAACCGGGAAACCGAGCCTGTCGCCGTCCCTCTTGCTGAGCTTGCCCTTTCCGTCAGGCTTGAGCAGGAGCGAGAGGTGGGCAAAGCGCGGCTGCGTGTCCTGCCACCCGAATGCCTCATAAAGGAGATAGTGCAGAGGCAGGGACGGAAGCCATTCTTCACCGCGGATTACCTCTGTGATTTCCATGAGGTGGTCATCCACGATGTTGGCGAGGTGGTATGTAGGGAGTTCGTCGGCCCTTTTCCAGAGCACCTTGTCGTCGAGGGTGTCCGTATTGACCTCGATGTGTCCGCGGATGAGGTCATCCATGGCCACAACCCTGTTTTCAGGCATCTTGAAGCGGATTGTCCAGTCGGTGTGGGTGTCCAGAAGCGGTCTCCATTCGCTTTCCGGCATGGAAAGCGAGTTGCGGAGCGACTTCCTCGTGATATGGTTGTAGATGAATGTCTCCTTGTTTACTTCTGCTTCAGCCCTTTTTGCCGAGAGTTCCTCGGCAGTGTCGAAGGCATAGTAGGCGTAGCCTTTTTCCACGAGCTCTTCGGCGTATTTGCGATAAATTCCTCTCCTTTGGGACTGCCTGTAAGGAGCGTGCGGATGTTTCTCCGACGGGGTCTCCACGACATTCCCGTCAGCATCCACGCCCTCGTCAGGGATGATTCCGCACCAGTTGAGGGCTTCTATGATATATTTTTCAGCTCCAGGGACAAATCTCTGGGAGTCCGTGTCCTCGATCCTTATGATGAAGTCGCCTCCGTGCTGCTTGGCATAGAGGTAATTGTACAATGCCGTCCTTACGCCTCCCATGTGGAGAGGACCTGTCGGGGACGGTGCAAACCTTACTCTCGTTCTTCTTTCCATATCATTGTTCATTTTCTCTGTTTTCTTTTCTTACCGCACGCCTGATTGCAGCCACGGATTCGAGGTTGCTGATGTCTTTGCCCTCAGGGACAATCAGGACCGGGATGTTTTCCTGTCCGAAATGGAACTTGCGGATGTTGCTGCTGTCGTTGTAGCCGATTTTTATGCTGGCAGGACCGGGAAGTTCGACTTCGCCGGTTTCCTTGCTTGCTTTCCGGTCATAAGTGAAGTCATTGTCTATCATTATGATCTTGCCGAGGCTCACGTCCGTGATGTCGCTCAGCATGTTCATTTTGAAGCCAGTGGCAATGACGGTAATCTTGACCTTGTCGCCTGTTTCGGGGTTTTCGTCGAAGATGATTCCGCTCTTGAATTTGTTGGCGTTGCCGGTATATTCGCTTATTTTCTTTTTTATGGCTTTGAGTTCAGTCATCGAGATGCCGTTCTCGTTCTTTCCTACCGTAATGTTTATAAGCACATTTTTCGCAGTCTTGAGGTCGAAGTCGTTGAGCAGGGGAGACTCAAGTGCGCCTTTTACGGCATCTTCAATCCTGTGCTCTCCCGCACCTGAACCGCAGCCCATGAGTGCCATGCCGCTGTTGCGCATCATCGTGCTCACGTCCTGGAAGTCAACGTTGATGTAGCCCGGTTTCGTGATGATTTCGATGACGCCCCGCACTGCCGTGGCAAGGACTTCGTCAGCCTTCGGGAATGCATCCTGGATGAGTTGGTCGCCGTAGTATTCCTGGAGTTTCTCGTTGTTGATGATGAGGAGGCTGTCCACACATTTTTCCAGTTCGTGGATGCCGTCGATTGCCTTTGACAGGGATTCATTGCCCTCGTTCTCAAACGGGAGAGTCACTACAGCCACAGTGAGGATGCCTTTTTTCTTCGCCATGTCCGCAATGACAGGTGAGGCTCCGGTGCCTGTTCCTCCTCCCATGCCGGCAGTTATGAACAGCATTTGTGTACCGTTGTCGATTACGGTCTTCATGATTTCATCCTGCGCTTCAAGGGCGGCGTTTCGTCCCTTTACCGGGTCTGTACCCGCACCGAGCCCTTTTCCGAGCTGGAGCTTGGCCGGGACTTTGCTTTTCTGCAGCGCTTGGGCGTCCGTGTTGCAGACGATGAAATGGCAGCCTTCGATTTTTTCGTTGTACATGTAGTCAACGGCATTGCATCCGCCTCCGCCGACTCCTATGACCTTTATTATGGAATTTTCCGGATTCCAGTCCGTAGGTAATATGTCGCTCATGTCAGACCTCGTTATCGTTGCTTATGTTTTCGTACATGTCAGAGAAAAGGTTCTTTACCTTTGTCCATATCGGCGTTTGCTTTGGCTTTGGCGGTTTCGGGTTGCCTCCCTTTTTGCCGCCTTTCCCGGTTTCCGGATTTTTTACGACAGGGATTTCCTCTTTAGGGAAAAGCAGTTCGTTATTTTGGGATTCCCGGCCGTTGTTGCCGGAGTCTGCCGTACCTGTTCTGTCGTCAGCATTCTCCTGTGCTGTCTCCGGGATGGTTTCATCCGTTTCTTCCGGACCGAATGTGACGTTAGTTCCTTGTCTTACGGTGCTTTCAGAGGCTACGCAGTCTGTCACATGGTCGTTCTTTGCCGTGAGAATCAGGCCTACAGACACTGCCGCACTCGTTTCGAACACACCGCTGCATCCGTTGCTTGAAACCTGGTGTCTCGGATAGCCCTTCCTGACGGTATAGCCTGAGAGTTCCTTGATATAGTTGCAGCAGTTGGTGAGTTCTGCCCCTCCTCCGGTCAGCACGATTCCGTTGCGCAGATTGTCGGCAAAGCCGCTGATTTCTATTTCATAGAGCATCGCCTCGGTGATTTCCCTTACGCGGTGCGTGATTATTTCCGAAAGGTATTTTACCGGCAGCTGCTTGTTCGGGGCGGACGAGCCGCTGTTTATCTGGATTATTTTTTCGCTCAGGTTCAGCAATTTGTCAGGCATACATGCTCCGTATGCCTTTTTTATGTTTTCTGCAAGGGCGTCGGAAATCATGCACTCGGTCTTGATGTCGTTGGTGATGCTCTTGCCGCCGAAAGGTATTGAGGCATAATGCCTCATGATGCTTCCGTAATATACCGACACTGATGTAGCCCCGCCGCCTAAGTCTATGAGGGCTACCCCGTTTTCCATTTCGGAAGGGGTGAGGACGGATTTTGCCACAGGGTCAGGCGTGAAATATTTTCTTGCCACCCCGATGCCGAGTTTGTTGAATGCTACGTCAATGTTGTGCAGCGGTGTCCTTTTGCCTATGAAGATTTTGAAGTTGCCTTCGAGAACCTCGCTCGGCATTCCGATGATTTCGTTTTCGAGCAGCTGGAATTCTTCCCCGTTGGAAAACGACTGCGCCACCGCGCCGAAAATGCTTTCCTTGTTGTTGTCGTCGAGGGGATAGGTGTCAAATGCAGATGTCTTGAGCGCCTCTATTTCTTCCTCGGTAATGCATTCGTCGGCATTTCTGTCTTTTATGAGTGCCTTGGCCGTTACCTGCCGGACCCAGTATTTCGGCATTCCCACTACAACCTGGGTAATCTTGATGCTCAGCTCCTTTTCTGCATCTTCCACAAGCGGCTTGAGTGCTTCGTTGACCCTGCTGACCGTGAGGATGCGGCTTTTGGTGATGCCCTGTGAGGGCATTTCCTTGTAGTAGATGACCTCTATGTCATCCCCGTTTATGTGTGCTACCGACAGGGCTATCTTCGATGACCCGAGGTCGATTGCGACGATGTGTCTGTCTTCCATATCGCACGTCATTTTTTACATATTATCTGCTTGTCAAACTTGAGGTTGACGCTCGAATAGAAATCTTTTCCCTTAGCCGGAACTATGCTCCGGTAGTAGTAAGACATCAGTTCGAACTTTTCCTCAATCCTGTCCGGCTTCCCGAAAAGGAACCGTTCCTTGCCTTCCCTCGGAATCAGCGTGAGGTCTCCGTTGTCCTCGACATGAATCTGCACTATGTTGTCCGCCCAGACCCCGCTTTTTTCCATGTACCTGACGAGAGATGTCATGTCCGCAATCCATTTTTCTTCCTTTTCGTCATTTCCGCGGCCCTTGTAGCCTGCGCTGACTTTCAGGGGGATTTTCCCGTCCACCACGACCACGTATGAGGTGTAGTTGTCTTTCAGTGGGAAGAGGTAGCCCTCGCTGTCGGAGTAGAAGCCTCCGTCCTTTCCCTGAAACCTTATCATCGGTTTCCTCTGTGTCACCTCTATGTTGAGCCTGTCACCCCTGATGTAGGCTTCGCTCTTGGACACTGCGCTTTTGGAGTCAATCGTTTCCTCGATTTTCTTGAGGTCAATTTTTGAAAGCGAATCGCCCGTACAGTCTCCGTAACCCTCAATGAGATATCGTCTTATGTCTTTTTCACTGACAAAGCGGCTTTCAAGGCTGTCCAGGATTACGATGTCCACTCCCGAACATGTCCTTGCATTGTTTTTTGCGCCGCTTACGCCCAATGCTGCCGCCGTGACAATGAAAACCACTGCCACACAAGCCAAAAGGACGATATATTTGACTGCATTCCTCATTCGGCGCAACGCTTTTCAAGCAATTCCGTTATTGGTCCTGCAAATCTGTCGATGTTCCCTGCCCCGAAGGTCACGAGAATGTCTGTCTGTTCATTTTCAATGTACTCCATGAGTTTTTCCTTGTTCAGGAGAACTTTTTCCGGGCAGGTCACGTTGCGGAAGATGATGTCCGAAGTCACGCCGGGGATAGGCTCTTCCCTCGCAGGATAGATGTCAAGGAGTATGAGTTTGTCCGCAAGGCTCAGTGCCTTTGCGAAATCGTCGGCGAAGTCCCTGGTCCTCGTGTAGAGGTGCGGCTGGAACACGGCTGTCAGTTTCCTGCCCGGGAACATTCCTCGTATGGAATTTATTGCAGCCTCAAGTTCTTTCGGGTGGTGGGCATAGTCGTCAATATAGACGCAGCCCGGACGGTTCACATGGATGTCGAATCTCCGTCTTACGCCGGAAAATGTCTTGAGTGCAGCCTTTATGCGGTCGGGAGCGATGCCATAGACCAATGCCACAGCAGCTGCCGCAATCCCGTTTTCTCCGTTCACCCTTCCGGGAACACCCACACGGCATCCTGTCAGGATGCCGCAACGGCCTGTGCCGGTTTTCCAGTGCAGGTCGAAGGTATGGTTGCCGCAACCGTCAACGGAAATGTTTTCCGCATGGAAATCGGCCTCAGGGTCCTCCCATGAATATGTCAGAATCTGCGCTTTGGTGTCATCAGCACAGATGTCAAGGCCGTATTTCATTATCAGGGTGCCGGTCACTTGTGAAGCGAATGCCCTGAATGCTTCCTTTACATGCTTGAGGTCGGAGTATATGTCAAGATGGTCGGCGTCCATGGCGGTTATGACGGCGATTTCTGGATGGAGCTGCAGGAATGACCTGTCGAACTCGTCAGCCTCTGCCACTACCACGTTGTTGTGGCTTGTGAGGAGGTTTGTGCCGTAGTTCTTGGAGATTCCGCCGAGGAATGCCGAACAGCCTTCGCCGCTTTCTTCGAATATGTGCGCCGTGAGGGTGCTCGTTGTGGTCTTGCCGTGCGTGCCAGCGACTGCGAGGCATCTTTGCCCTTCCGTAATTGTGCCGAGGACCCGGGACCGCTTGACCACGGTATAGCCGTGCTCCTGCACGTATACGAGCTCCTGCATGTCTGCCGGTATGGCGGGGGTATAGACCACGAGGGTGTTTTCCCTGTCTTTCGGAATGCGGTCGGGGTCGTCCTCGTAATGGATTGACATTCCCTCGTTTTCGAGTTCTGCGGTCAGTTCCGACGGGGTGCGGTCGTAGCCGCTCACTTCGAGTCCCTTGAACTTGAAGTAGCGGGCTATTGCACTCATCCCGATGCCGCCGATTCCTATAAAGTATGCCTTTGTATATTTCATTTCAAAATTCCATAAATCTCCTCCATTATCCTCTCCGCTGCGTCCCGTTTTGCCAGGGCAAGGATCTTTTTCTCCATTCCGGAGCGTCTGTTGTCGTCTTCAAGCAGTTCCAGTGCGGATTTCATCAGTTTTTCCGGTGCTTCTGCGTCCTCCACGAGTTCCGCAGCGCCCTCTCTCACGAGTGCCATTGCGTTGTGCCACTGGTGATTCTCCGCCACATTCGGAGAGGGTACAAAGATAACCGATTTTCCCGCAGCGCACAACTCCGAAACGGAACTTGCTCCAGAACGTGAAATTACGGCATCGGCCGCAGCGTATGCAAGGTCCATTCTCTGTATGAAGTCGAAATGCCGTATGCGGGCCAGGCAATCCCCTCCTAGCCCTTTCCTGCGGGCCTCCTCCATGAACGCATCCATTTCAGGCTTGTAGTATTTTCCGCATTGCCACAGGATTTCCGTGTCTTCGCCTCCCGGACATCCGTCGCTTATCCATTTCTGCACCGAGGTGTTCAGCGTCCTGCTTCCGAGGCTTCCGCCCACGATGAAGAGGTGCTTGCACGACGGGTTGAGCGAATAGAACTCCATAGCCTCTTTCCTGGTTTCTTCCGTGGCCGGGACTATGCCTTTCCTGATAGGGTTGCCTGTCATAACTATCTTGTCGGCAGGGAAAAACCTTTCCATTCCGGGGTATGCGACACAGATGCAGTCGACCCGTTTGCCGAGAATCCGGTTCGTGAGTCCCGCAAATCCGTTCTGCTCCTGGATGAGAGTCGGGATGCCTTTGCGGCATGCGCTCCAGAGCAGGGGAGCGCTGGCATATCCGCCCACTCCGACTGCAACATCGGGCTTGAATTTCTTTATGATTTTTCCTGCTTCCGACACGCTTTTCAGCACCTTGAACGGGAGCATGAGGTTGGACAGGGACATTTTGCGCTGAAGTCCTGCCACCGGAAGCCCTATGATTCTGTAGCCTGCGGCGGGGACTTTCTCCATTTCCATTCTGCCTTCTGCACCCACAAAAAGGATTTCCGTGTCGGGGTTGGCACTTTTCAGTGCCTCGGCTATTGACAGGGCAGGGAAGATGTGTCCTCCTGTCCCGCCGCCGCTTATTATGACTCTCAACGGTCTTTTGTCATTTTTCGTCGTCATCGTTCTCTTCTCCTATTGTCGTTCCGAGCGCAGCCGAGGAACCTGCTCCTTCTTCCGCCGCTTCCTTTTCCGCATTCATTTCCGCAATGGCAGCGTCCGTTTTCTGTTTTGCCAGTTTGCTTATCGACAGGAGCACTCCGAACGCCATGCTGAAAGACAGGAATGAACTGTCTCCATGACTTACCATCGGAAGCGTCTGTCCCGTCAGGGGACCTATGTTCACGTTGATGAACATGTGCATGAATGCCTGGCCGCTTATCAGCAGCACGAGTCCTGCCACCGCCGTCTTGGCAAAGCAGGAGTCGCAGAATTTCACTATCAGTGCACCCCTTGCCAGCAGGCTCACATATAGTATAAGCACGAATATGCCCATCACAAGTCCGAATTCTTCGATGATGAAGGAATACATGTAGTCGCTGAAAATGGCATAGACCGAATATTTCTGAGTGCTTCCTCCTGGTCCTTTGCCAATCAGCCCGCCTTCCTTGACTGCGATTTTCGCCCCTTCCGGCTGGCGGATTCTGTCCATTGCAGCCCTGTATTCATCGCTGCGGACATTTCCTTCCTGGATGATTTCATATTCCTTGTGCATCGTGAGCCTGTCTATTGCCACGCCGATACGGGAGAAATATTTGCCGTCCGAGGCAACATACATTCCCACAAAAATTGCGATGAACACGCATCCTACGGCGACAGCCCCGAAAATCTCCCTTTTCGGCATGCCGCCGATAAGTATGGTCAGGAACATTATGAGCCCGCAGAAAAGCGTGCTGGAGATGCCGCCCTTGAACATTCCCACGCAGACTATGAGAATGGGGGCATAGATATGGACAACTCTCTTTGCCCAGTCTTTTTCAAGGAATGCGAGTTTGGGATATTTGTCTGCAAGCCATTTGGTCCAGAATGAACCGTTCTTGTAGGTGTGGACCGCCCATGCAAGATACACCACCATAGCCACCTTGATGACCTCGAAGACGTATATCTGCATTCCTCCCACCTCCAGGGAACGCACTGCACCGTTGACCTCGATTGCTCCGATTCCTGCCACAAGGCAGATGAGCAGGGCCAATGAGACGACGAAGCCGAATGAAGAGAAGAACTTGATTATGCGTATGTTCGGTATGTTGTATATGCCTATTATCAGGGCAAGTCCGATGCAGATTATCCTGAACTGCTCGAAGAGGATGTCAAAACGGCTCGTCTCACCCTTTACAAGTCCGGAGGCCGAGGAGAAAACGGAAACCAATGATAAAAGTATGAGCAGGAGGACAATCATCCAGATGACTTTGTCCCCCTTGAAATTGTCTATGAAGTTCCAGAACTTCCTTTTTCCCGTGTCCGCAGTTTCCATAATCCTTTTTGTCTTGCCGTCAGAGGTTTCTTACAGCCTCCTTGAACTGCCTGCCCCTGTCTTCATAGTTCTTGAAAAGGTCGAAACTTGCGCAGCACGGCGACAGGAGCACCACGTCTCCTGCAACGGCGATTCCTGCGGCGGTTTTGACGGCGTCTTCTGCGGAAGTCACGTCGTGCATTTCCGGAACGACGCCCTCAAAGGCTGCATGTATTTTCCTGTTGTCCACTCCGAGGCAGACTATCGCCTTGACCTTTTCCTTTGCCAGCGGCACGAGAGGGGAGTAGTCGTTCCCCTTGTCGGTACCTCCGACGATCCATACTACCGGGCGTGTCTGGCATTCGAGAGCGTACCAAGCCGCATCCACGTTGGTGGCTTTGGAGTCGTTGATGTAGAGGACATCCCCCACGCTGAGCACTTTCTCAAGCCTGTGTTCCACGGCACGGAACGATGCAAGGCTTTCCCTGATTACCTCGTTGTCGATGTTCATTACCTTGCCGGCAATCGCCGCAGCCATTGAGTTATAGACATTGTGCCTGCCGCCGAGGGCAAGGTCACGGATGAACATGTCGCATTCCGAGTCGTTGTATCTGACAATCATCCTGTCATCCTTGAGGAATGCGCCTTCGGCGACTTCCTTCTTTTGGCTGAACGGCAATTGTTTTGCCTTGACTATGATTTTATTGAGGTGGTTTATCGTAATTTCGTCGTCGGAGCAGAATATGAAGCAGTCGTCGCTGCTCATGTTGCGGGTTATGCGGAATTTCGCCCTGACATAGTTTTCGAGTTTGTGGTCATACCGGTCGAGGTGGTCTGGCGTTATGTTGGTGATGATTGCTATGTCCGCCTTGAAGTCGTACATGTTGTCGAGCTGGAAACTGCTGAGTTCCAGCACATATATGTCATAGTTTTCAGTTGCCACCTGCAGGGCGTAACTCTTGCCGATGTTGCCGCCCAGCCCGACATTCAGCCCGGCATTCTGCAGGAGGTAATATATCAGCGAGGTCGTGGTGGTCTTGCCGTTGCTTCCCGTGATGCAGATTTTCTTCGCCTTGTCGTATCTTCCGGCGAATTCGATTTCGGAAATGATGTTTATCCCTGCAGCGGCGACCTTTTCCACCATAGGTGCGGCTGACGGTATTCCCGGGCTCTTTATCACTTCGTCAGCATTGAGTATCAGCGATTCCGTATGCTGACCCTGCTCGAAGGGTATTCCGTTGTCTTCGAGCATTTTGACGTATTTTTCGCTAATTGTGCCCTTGTCTGACAGGAACACGTCGAAACCTTTGACCTTTGCGAGAATGGCAGAGCCTACTCCGCTTTCTCCGCCTCCCAAAACTACAATCCTTTTCATCATTACCGTACTTTGAGCAGGGCTATCGTCGCCACTGCCAATATTATTTCCACAATCCAGAACCTGACCACGATCTTGGCTTCCGGAAGTGCCCTTTTAGGGGCAGTTATGAGAGCGGGGATGCCCTCTTTCTGGAAGTGGTGGTGCAGAGGAGCCATCTTGAAGATTCTCCTGCCTTCCCCGTACCGTTTTTTCGTGTATTTGAAATATGACCGCTGGAACACTACCGACAGAGCCTCCACCATAAAGACTCCGCACAGGATTGGCAGCAGCAGTTCTTTCCTTATCAGAATTGCGCAGACCCCGATTATTCCGCCTATGGCAAGGCTGCCCGTATCTCCCATGAACACCTGCGCAGGGTAGGAATTGTGCCACAGGAAACCGACCAATGCCCCCGTGAACGCAGCCATGAAGACTGCTATTTCACCTGTTCCCGGTATGTACATTATGTTGAGGTATTGGGCGTTGATGATGTTTCCGGACAGGTAGGCAAATATGCCTAACACAACTACGACTATTGCCGAAGTCCCCGTCGTAAGTCCGTCCATCCCGTCCGTGAGGTTCGCCCCGTTGGAACATGCCGTAATCACGAACACAATCATCAGCACATAAATCGCCCATTTGCAGTACCAGCCTATTTTCCCGCTGAACGGAGACAGCCATTTGTAGTCGAATTCATGGTTCTTGATGAACGGAATCGTTGTCTTTGTGCTTTTTACGGCATCGTATTGTTCTTCGCCCGTGTCGGAAATGTGCTTTGCAGTCTCTGCGACGGTTTCTCCTGCAGGGATTTTTTCCCTGACGGTAATCTGTCCGCTGAAGCAGACGGTAAGTCCCAGCCCGAAACCGAACAATATCTGCGCTATGAGCTTGCCCCGTTCGCTCATGCCTTCCTTCTTGTGCTTGAACACTTTGATGCTGTCGTCTGCAAAGCCGATTCCGGCAAACCACAATGTGGTCACAATCAATATTATGGTATAGATGTTCGTCAGGTCGCAGAACAGCAGGACCGCCGTCAGGAGGGCTATGATTATGATGATTCCTCCCATTGTCGGCGTGCCTTTCTTCTGCATCTGCCCCTCCAGTCCAAGATCACGGATTTCCTCTCCTATCTGCTTCTTCTGCAGCCAGCGGATTATCCGTTTTCCGATTATGAGGGCTATCAGCAAAGCCGTGACGCTGGCGAGCATTGCCCGGAAACTGAGGTAGGTCATGAGCCCCTGTCCCGGGATGTCGTATTCTTTGAGCGCTTCGAACAGATGATATATCATATCTTCTTGTCTTCAATCAGGTTGTACATTTCGCCGAAGATTTCCGTCACTATTTCCTTTTCGTCGAAATGACGTTTCTCCTTTCCTATTATCTGGTATGTTTCATGCCCTTTTCCGGCAAGGAGCACGGTGGCCCCGTCGGCAGCGGTCATGAGGGCAGTCCTTATGGCTTCCTTGCGGTCTGCTATAAACAGGGATTTTGCCCTGCCTTTCAGGTCCATTCCGGCCTTTATGTCTTCCATTATGTCTTCCGTCCTCTCCGTGCGGCTGTTGTCGGAAGTCACGATGATCCTGTCTGCAAAATTTTGGGCGACCGCAGCCATTTCGGGCCTCTTGGTCTTGTCCCTGTCTCCTCCGCATCCGAAGAGGCAGATGAGTTCCCGTTCCGGGGCAATGTCCCTCAGGGTCTTGAGCACGTTTTCGAGTGCGTCAGGAGTGTGGGCATAGTCTATTACTGCCGAAATGTCCCTCGGTCCGCGGATTGTTTCAAGCCTTCCCGGTGCCGAGCCGAGTGTGCTCAGGACTGTAAGGACTTCTTCCTTGTCTGCCCCGAGACAGAGGGCGGTGGTGTAGATTGCCGTGAGGTTGTAGGCATTGTGCTGTCCTATCAGCCTGCACCAGCATTCCCTGCCGTCGATTGACAGGAGCATCCCGTCGAAACTTTCCTCGACGATGCGGCATGTGTGGTCCGCAAGGCTTCTGCAGGAATATGTCACGACCTTTGCCGCCGTGTTCTGCACCATCACGAGACCGTTCCTGTCGTCGATGTTGGTGATTGCGTATGCGTCCGAAGGCAGGTTGTCGAAAAAGAGTTTCTTGCATCGCAGGTATTCTGCGAATGTGCCGTGGTAGTCGAGGTGGTCGTGGGTGAGGTTGGAGAAGATTCCTGCGCAGAATTTCAGTCCTGCGACACGCTCCTGCTCGATGCCTATTGAACTGACTTCCATGAAGCAGTAAGTGCATCCCGCATCGACCATTTCGGCAAGGAGAGAGTTTATCGTGAGCGGGTCGGAAGTGGTGTTCACGGCTTCGCTGCACCTTTCGCCGACATAATTCGCAATCGTTGACAGGAGTCCGCATCCGTAGCCGAGGGATGTGAACATGCGGTAGAGGAGGGTGACGGTTGTCGTCTTTCCGTTCGTGCCGGTGATTCCGACCAGTTTGAGCTTGCGGGATGGATTGTCGTAGAAGTTGGCTGCGATTATGGCGAGGGCATGCCTTGAAGAGTTCACTTTCACGTATGTCGTGCCCTCACGGAAGCCTCCGGCCGCAAGCGCAGCTTCTTCCGAGTCATATACGATTGCTGCAGCACCGTTGTCTGCCGCCTGTCCCATATATGCGTGCCCGTCCGAAGCGAATCCCTTGACTGCAACGAACAGGCAGCCGGGAGCGGCTTTCCTCGAGTCGCTGCAGATGCCTGATATTTCAATGTCCGTGTTTCCTTTTACGGAAACGGTTCCGGAATCTTTCAACAGTTTTTCTAAAGTCATAATGATATCATGTCTTGTGTTCCCGCTTGCAGGGAAACTCTATTTCAATGTAAAATGCACGGTAGTTCCTTTTTTTGCGGAAGTGCCTGCTGCCGGGCTCTGGCGGACCACATGCCCTGTACCCTCGTACGAACATCTGTATCCGCAGTTTTCGACTGAGTACATGGCGTCTTTCAGCCCCATTCCCTTTATGTCGGGGACTTTGTCAAGCTCGTCCGCTCCCGTCTCTATTTTCGTTATCGCCATGTCCGGGACGCTGCCCTTGCTCTTGAGTTTTTCGCTCCAGCCTCCTGACAGCGTGTATATGCTGTTTACTATTTCCCTGAACACGTCCGCAGGGATGCTGCCGCCGTAGAAGTCTGCAGTCGAAAGTTTGGAATAGACAACGACCATTACCGTGTATCTTGGCTCGTCAGCGGGGAAAAAGCCCACGAATGAGCCCTGATGCCTTTTCTGCCCCTTGTCATCCTGGTATGCGGTGAATTGTTTCCCGTTGTGTTCGTATGTGACGAGCATCCTTGCCGTTCCGGTCTTTCCTGCCACGGGGCATTTTGCAGACTTTACGCGTTTTGCCGTCCCTTCGAGGACCACGTCCTTGAGCACGTCCGTTATCGAGTCAATCGTGGCTTCAGAGCAGATTGAGCCGTTGAGCACGGTTGGCTTGATGCGTTCCACGACCTTCCCGTCCTTTTCTATGGATTCCACAAGGTACGGCTTCATGAGTTTGCCCCTGTTGGCTATGCCGTTGTAGAACATTGCGATGTGCAGCGGGGTTTCCTTGATGCTGTAGCCGTAGGCGATTGTGGGGAGGGTGGTACCGCTCCAGTTGACAGAGCCGGGAAGCGGGATTTCGGGGGTTGCAAGGCCTTTCACGTCGAAATCGAATGCCTCTCCCAGTTTGTATTCGTACAATTTGTTGACGAATCTCTCCGGTGCGTCGTCGTAGTTTTCGCAGACAAGGTATCTGAAGACCTGGTTGGAGGAAATCTTCATTCCGTCCCTGACGGAAATCTTGTCCGATTCCCAACGCCTCAGGTATGGGTCAGCAGGCATCTTCTCGCCTTTGTAGGACCATATTCCCCTGAATGTCGGCACTTCTGTCGAGAGTTCCGCCTTTCCGTCGTCGAGCAGGGCCATGAGAGTTGCCGTCTTGAACACGGAGCCAGGTGCCTCTGCACGTCCTACGGCATAGTTGAAGCGTTCGCGGGCCTTCTTGTCCTTGTCCATTGTCAGGTTGACCATTGCCCGGATAGCCCCGGTCTTGACATCCATGACTATGGCGCATCCGCCTTCTATCTTGTCAACTATTTTTTCGTTGCCTTCCAGCCCTTTTTTAAGAGCCTTTTCTGCAATGTCCTGAATTTCGATGTTGAGCGTTGTCCTGACATCCTTCCCGTCCTCGACCTTGACGAATGTGCTGTCGTAGTTGCGGATGTATTCATAGTTGTCGGTCTTTTTGAGCCATTCATAGCCCTCGGTACCGTGCAGGGCATAGTCATACTTGCCTTCTATGCCCACGTCGTCGTTGTTCGGGTTGTTGTCGTCGAGATTGCCGAGTATGCGCTTTGCCAATGACCCGTAAGGGTATATCCTCTTTTCATATTTTTCTATGATAATTCCTCCCTTGTATTTGCCTTCTTCAAAGAGGGGCAGGCTGCTGATTTCGAGCATCTGTTCATGGTTCACGAGTCCGCCGATCCTGACATATCTGCGGTTGCTGCGGCGTCCTTCGGCTATCATCCTGTAGTACTCGCCGGCACTTTTGTCTTTGTAGATTGCCGAAAGGCCTTTGGAGAGGTCCTTCGCTTTCTGCAGCCACTCCGCTTCCGCCTCTTCTCCCTTTTCCCGGTTCTTCATCTTGAGGAATTCCGCTTTCCTGACCGTGCAGTCGATTGCTATCTGGTACATCGGGACGGAGGCGGCGAGAATCTTTCCGTCGGCCGTGAGGATCGCTCCCCGTTCAGGCTCGATGATTTCTTTCCGGTTTTGCGGCGTGAATTCCCGGATGAATGCCTCGTCAGGCTTGTAGAATACCTGAATGTAGATTATCCGTCCGATTATGATTACGGCTGCAAGCAGGAAGAAAAGGTATATGACGAACAGAACCGTTCCGATTCCGTCGTTCTTTTTCCCGCCAGTATTTTCGTTGCCGTTGTCTGTCATCGCCGTCATTTCTTCAGTGTGATTGCCGGATTTTCCGGTATGCCGAGTTCAGAGCCGGAGGCTTCGAGAAGCTCCTGCACGGAACCCAGTTTCCCGAGTCCGATCAGTTCCGAACTCTTGTGCGTAAGGTATATCTTCAGGTCATAGATGGTTTCCTTGTTCTGTTCCGCCTGTACCATCGTCTTCTCTATCATGAGGTTGACTGCGAGCACCACGCAGATCAGGAAGAAGAAATAGATGATGTGCGGGAAGAATTTGTCGCATTTCAGAGTGAAAAGGAATTCTCCCCGGGCAATCGCCTTCATTATGGTCCCGAAATTATTTCCTGTATTCTGCCTTTCCGTCATATTGCCGCCTCCGTTTTTTCCGCCACTCTCAGTTTTGCGCTTCGTGCCCTCGTGTTGGAGGCGATCTCTTCTTCCCGGGGAAGGACAGGTTTTCTGTTTATTGCCCTGAAAGGCACTTCAGCGTTGCCGTACATGTCTTTTTTTATGGTTCCCTCCACATTCCCTGACCTTATGAAGTTCTTTACCATACGGTCTTCAAGGGAGTGGTATGTGATGACGGCAAGTCTTCCGCCCGGTTTGAGAGAGGCAGCGGCCCCTTCAAGGAATTTTTCGAGTGAGCGCATTTCCTGGTTCACCTCTATCCTGAGTGCCTGGTATATCTTTGCAAGATACTTGTGTGCGGCAAATGAAGGTGTTATGCTTTCTATCGCCTTGTCAAGTTCTCCCGTGGTATTTATTCGGGATGATGACCTTGCCGAGCAGATGAGAGCGGCGACTTTCCGGCTGTTGTCCACTTCACCGTAGACGCGGAAAATCTTTTCGAGAGCCTCTTCCTCGTATCCGTTCACCACGTCTGCCGCCGTGAGTTCGGCATCAGGGTTCATCCTCATGTCCAGAGGTGCTTCATACCTGAACGAGAAACCCCTTTCCGGGGTGTCGAACTGATGGGATGAAACTCCGAGATCGGCGAGGATGCCGTCGATTCCTCCGGTATGGCCTTCGAAGAGTATGTAGTTGTGTATGAACCTGAAATTGTTGCGTATGAGTGTCAGACGGCTGTCGTCTATCCTGTTTGCGGCTGCGTCCGGGTCGCGGTCGAATGCGATGACCTTGCCTTTGTCGTCGAGCCTGGACAATATTTCGGCCGTGTGCCCTCCTCCTCCGTATGTTGCATCTGCGTATATTCCGGACCTGTCGGTAATGAGGGCGGAAATGCTTTCGTTCAGCAGAACTGGTGTATGGTATTCAGACATCGCATCCCCTCCTATCCTATTTCTGAAATTATGTCTGCGAGTGCCGAGAAGTCTTCGCCGGGAATCGAACTTGTGGCATATTTTTCTTTTGCCCATATTTCGATTTTGTGGTCGTTCCCTGCGAATACCACTTCCTTGTTTACGCCTATGGATTCAAGGAGCTGCCTGGGTATGGTGATGCGGCCGATTTTTGAGTCCGGCTCCACCATTGCTCTGTTCCTCATGTATTCTCTCCAGAATTCGGCGTGTTTCCTGTTGAAGAAATTGAGTTTGGACTTTACTTCTTCGGACTGTCTTGTCCATTCCGTATAGGTGTACATTTCGAGGCAGTCCACGAAAATGTCCTTCTTCAGGACGAATTTCATGTCCTCATAAGCGGGCATGACGCTCTTGAACGCGGCCGGAAGCACCACCCGTCCCTTGTCGTCAAGTTTGCCTGTATATTCGCCGATGAATTTGACCATTTCGTCCTCTTTTGCTTTTGCCGCAAAAGTAAGAATTTTTTTCCACTTTATTCCATAATTTTCCAAATTTTTCCACAAATTGCTCCACGGCTGTCCTGCGCATCGATTTTTTGTATAAATTCGCAACCGTTATGAAATTAGGTAGATTAATCTTGCTTGTCTCCGCAGGGATTCTGCCGCTGTTGTGCGGATGCGGAGGCTCTTCTGACGGGAATTCCTCCGCAGAAGTCTTGGAAGTTGTCCGGACAGAGCCGTCTGCCGGGGCGGACAGTGTGGCGGCAGTTTCTTTCGACGGACTCAGGGAGGTCAAGGGTAAAGTAAGGAACGGGGAGTTCTTTTCCGGAATGCTCATGCGTCTCGGAATGTCTGCGGCAGATGCATACGGTTTGTCCGAAGCCTGCGATTCCGTATTCGATGTGAAGACATTGCGGGCAGGAAATGCTTTCAGGGCATATTATTCGGATTCGGACAGCCTGCAGTATATCGTGTATGACAAGGACAATGTGCGCAGCGTGGTTTTCAGGTGTTTCAGGCCGTTCGGGGCATCAGAGGCGGCAAAACCGGTGACCGTTGAGCGGAAGTATGCCGATGTGACCATAAATTCTTCCTTGTGGAATGACATGCTTGCTGCGGACGTGTCCCCGCTTCTTGTGCTCAATCTGTCGGACATCTATGCCTGGACAGTGGATTTCTTCGGTCTGCAGAAAGGTGACCGGTTCAGGGTTTTCTATGATGAGAAGACCTGCGACGGCAAGGTAGTGGCCATAGATACAGTAAGGTATGCCGTCTTTACTCATGGCGGAGAGGATTACCCGGCCGTAATGTTCGACCAGAAGGACGGGGGCAACATCTATTGGAACACGTCGGGCGAAAGCATGAGGAAGGCCTTTCTAAAAGCCCCGCTCAAATATTCCAGAATCAGTTCAGGATTCACATACGCCCGCAGGCACCCGATCACAAGACGTGTGCAGCCGCATACTGGTGTCGACTATGCCGCTCCTGCCGGCACTCCTGTAATGACGATAGGGGACGGTACGGTCACGAGCATGAAAAATGAGGGAGCCGGAGGGAATGTCGTGAGAATCAGGCATAATTCCGTATATTCCACTGCTTATCTTCATCTGTCGAAATATGCGTCAGGTCTGCGTCCCGGCCAAAGGGTAAGACAGGGTGACGTAATCGGCTATGTCGGGTCCACCGGGCGGAGTACCGGACCGCATCTCGATTTCCGTGTCTGGAAGAACGGCAGTCCGATAAATCCGCTGAAAATGGAGTCGCCTCCTGCAGAACCGTTGAAGCAGGAGTTCAGGGACAGTTTCCGGCAGACCGTGGAGGATTATTCTTCCCGGCTGAATTATATGGCTGCGGAGGGTGTGATAGAGGAGTTGTTTGACGCCATCTGATTCCGGGGCATGATAGCAGACAAGCCTGCGGCGTACGGTAGGGGGACGACGACGTTACAATAGCGGAGCGAAGAGGCGGAGGATTGTTTCGAGGACCTTTCTGTACCAAGGTCTGCGTTTCCATTGCTCCGGCAGGATTTCTCTGCAGGATTCAAGGTCCTTCATGAAAATCTCCTTGTTTTCACGTGCAGTCTCCTCGCCGTAGATATAGGCATTTATTTCGTAGTTCAGTTCGAGGCTTCTGAAATCCATGTTCGCGGAGCCCACTATTGACAGATAGTCATCCGACACGATTGTCTTTGAGTGTATGAAACTTCCCGTCTTTTCGTATATCCGTATTCCTGCGTCAAGGCATTCCTGATAGTGTGACTTGTTGGCGGGGTCCATGTAAGAGGAATCCGATACCTGCGGCAGCATTATCCTCACGTCCGTCCCTTTCAGGGCTGCAGCCTTGAGGGCCTGCATGAGAGGTTCAGGAGGTACAAAGTAAGGTGTCTGGATGTAGACATAGCGTGTTGAATGCTGTATTGTCCATACAGCACCCATGTGGATTATTGGCCACATGTCGTCCGGCTGGTCGGGTACTATCTGTATCAGTTTGTCTTTTCCCGGAGCCTTTTCTTCGGGAGGAAACAACCCGGAAAAACCGCTTTCTATCACTCCTCCCGAACAGATGTAGGAGAAGAGGAAACTGTATTGGAGGGCGGATACGGCATTGCCCGTAATCCTTACATGTGTGTCCCTCCATCTTATGAAATAGTCGTCCCCGATGTTCATGCCTCCCGTGTATCCGATTTTTCCGTCGATGACCACGATTTTGCGGTGATCGCGGTAATTCAGCCTTGCGCTGAACCTCAGGAGATTGAACCTCGGTTTTGTGAACTTCACAACTTCCACGCCGGCTTTCTTCATTTCGTTGTAGTACCTCGGGCTGATGTCAATGTTGGCGATGTTTTCGTGGATGAATCTGACTTTCACTCCTTCCTGCGCCTTTTTCATCAGCATTGCCTTGATTTTCTTGCTGCCGTTGTCCTTTCTGAAATAGAAATATTCCATGTGGATATGGTCTTTGGCGTTTTCGAGGTCTTCGAGCAGGGCTTCCAGTTTGCGTTGCCCGGAAGTTATGATTTCTATGTCGTTGTTGTCGGAGACGGTTGTCCCGTTGCTGTGCGTGAGGAGCCGTGCGAGTTCCCGGTATGCCGGCAATATCTTTTCTTCTGCGGAATGACCGAAAAGCCTGTCTCTCGTGGCTTCGTCGCATATTTTGTTGAATGCTTCCGCAAATTTTTTCTGATGCTCGTTGTATTTTCTTGTCCTGCGCGGATTCAGCCCCAATATCAGGTATGCGATGAGTCCTATTATCGGCAATAGCGAAATGACCGCTATCCAGGCTATTTTCTTGCTGGAGTTGTCATCGTCATCCGTCAGGATCACGAGGATCGTGCCCGCTATAAGCAGACCGAACAGTATGTATGCTATGTTGCTGAGCACCATCCCTGAATCAGATTATACCGGTTTTGAAATCAATGTGGCCGATGTGCATCCGCAGACTTCCACTTCGATGTAGTCTCCTGCCTTGTGTCCCGGGGCCGGGAATACGCATACCTTGTTGTTGGATGTCCTGCCGACGAATTCTTCGCTGTTTCTTTTGGAAGTGCCTTCAATCAGGACGGTATGGCGCCGGCCGATTTCCTTTTCGTTGCTTTTGAGGCTGAGCCTGTTCTGCAGGGCGATGATTTCATTGAGCCTTGCGGTCTTGACCGCCGGAGGTATGTCGTCCGGATATTTGAGGGCGGCGAGAGTCCCGGGCCTTTCAGAGTATTGGAACATGAACGCTGCGTCGAAGCCTGCTTCCTCCATGAGGCTGAGGGTATCCTTGTGGTCCTGCTCCGTCTCCCCGCAGAATCCTGCGATTATGTCAGTGCTGAGCCCGCAGTCTGGCATAACGCTCCTGATTTTTGCCACTCTTTCCAGATACCATTCCCTCGTGTATCTCCTGCGCATCTTTTCCAGCATGACGTTGCTTCCGGACTGGACCGGGAGGTGGATGTGCCGGCAGATGTTCCGGTACATCGCCATGGTATATATGACTTCGTCGCTGATGTCTTTAGGATGTGAGGTGGAGAAGCGTACCCTCAGTTCAGGGCTTACTTTGGCAACCATTTCGATGAGCTGGGCGAAGTTCACGTCCTTGTCCGCCGATACGGGGTCTTTCCAGAGATAGGAATCCACGTTCTGTCCGAGCAGGTTGACCTCCTTGTAGCCGTTTTCGAAAAGTTCTTCGGCTTCGCGGAGTATGCTCTGCGGGTCACGGCTTCTTTCCGTGCCGCGGGTGTATGGCACCACGCAGTACGAACATACGTTGTTGCATCCGCGCATGATTGAAATGTATGCGGATACGCCGTTCTTGTCCATGCGTACGGGAGAAATGTCGGCGTATGTCTCCTCATGCGAAAGGAGCACGTCTATCTGCGGATTGTCGGGAGTGACATTCCGTATGAGTTCAGGAAGGTGCCGGTAGGAGTCCGGGCCTGCGACTATGTCCACGGAGTGCCCGTCGAGAAGAGCGTCCTTCAGCCTCTCCGCCATGCAGCCTGTTATGCCAATGACAACACCTTTTCTTCTGCGTTTCTGGAGTCTGAACTGGTCGATTCTGCCCCAGATTCTCTGCTCTGCATTGTCCCTTATGGAACATGTGTTGGCAAGGATGACCGAGGCTTCGTCCATGTTTTCGGTAAGGGCGTAGCCTGCATCCTGCAGAATGGAGAGGATGACTTCGCTGTCGTTCACGTTCATCTGGCAGCCGTAGGTCTCGATGTAGACTTTCGGCCTTTCCGGGTCCGTAATCGGTCTTATGTCTTTCATTGTTGCCGTTTCTGTTTTGTTCTTGCTTTTGCAAAGATAGGCTTTTTCACTGAAAAATTATTTTTATTATCTTTGCACGGATATGGGAATTGTACGGAAACTCAACATTCTGATTTTGCTGGCGGCTATGACGGTCATAATGCCGTCATGTTTGGGATATAAGGATATACGGCTCACATCCTGCGGCCTTAAATCGGTTTCCGTCGTCGGGTTGCGTGAGGCAGACCTGAATCTGGATGCGGAATTTTTCAATCCTGCGTCGTCCGTTTCCGTCATGTATCTGAACGGTACCGTGTTCCGGAACGGGGTGGAATTGGCGCAGATAAGCGCCGACCCTTTTGTGGTGGAGGGCAGGAGCGAGAAGGCTGCAGTGACTGTTCCGGTCAATGTGCAATTGAGCCGGTCCGTCTCTCTGCTGGGTTCCCTTTCATTGCTTTCAGGGCTTGATGTACGTGACCTTTCGGCAGACGTGGAATTGAAAATAAAGACCCGCGGATTGACCAAAAAACTGAAATTCAAGAATGTATCGGTTGCTGACCTGCTGCGTTCAGTGGAAAGGGAGGCGCCATCAAATGCAATGATCTTATGATGAAGCATAGTTTCAAAATGGCGTTGTGCCTGATACTTTTTCCTGTCTGTGCGACAGTGACGGATGCGCAGGTCCCGGATCCGGAGATTCAGGCGGATACGCTTGTTGCTGATACTCTTGCTGTCCCCGAAGGCTTTATGCTGGCCGACACCGTAGTGTACAGGCAGACAGCCAGGGTTGACTCCTCTCTGGTCGGCAAGAGCATCTTCAATCTCTTGCCTGTGAAGTCGGAAGGAGGAAACGCAGATGTCTTTGTTTATCAGTCCGGAATTCTTGCTTCAGCCATGAAATCGATGGCGGAGACCAACCGGACCCGTCAGATACCGGGATTCCGGGTAAGGATATTCTCCGACAACAGACAATCGGCCCGCATCGACGCTGAAAATACCATGAAGGCCTTTGTCCAGAAATATCCGGATGTTCCGGCATACATAAGTTATGCGAATCCATATTTTAAGGTTACGGTAGGCGATTTCCGTACAAGGTCCGAAGCGATGAGTTTCATGAGGGAAATTTTGTCCGAGTTCCAGAAGGCGTTCATAGTCAAGGAGGGCATATCTTATCCCGCAATAGACAAGGAGAATGCAGTCGTGGCGGATACAGTTTTGGTCCTGAAACCGAAACCGCTTGCAGAGCAGACTACTTTATGATTCCCAGGTTATGGCAGCCATGTTGAAACAGGGTCTGGAACTGAAACAGACGCAGAAACTTTCTCCGCTTCAAATCCAGACGATAAAACTTATAGAACTTCCTACGCAGGAGTTGGAACAGAGGATCCGTAAGGAACTGGAAGAGAATCCGGTTCTCGACGAGAACGTGTCCAATGACAACAATGACGAGGAAGAGGCTCCGCGCGAAGTGTCGCTGTCGGACTATAAGGACGACGATCCTATTCCGGGATACAAGCTGAGGGTGAACAATTACGGGAAGGATGAACGCCCCCAGTACAACACTTTCACGGTAAAGGAGAGTTTTACGCAAAGTCTCATGGACCAGTTGGGATTCCGCAACCTGTCGGAACATCAGCATGCCGTCGCTGCGTTCATAATAGGCAGCCTTGACGATGACGGCTACCTCAGGAGAGATCCGGAAAGCCTCGTGGATGACCTTGCTTTCCGTGCAGGAATCGAGACAAATGAGGAAGAGGTCCTTCAGATGTTAAAAGTGATACAGGATTTCGAACCTGCAGGAGTCGGCGCAAGGGATTTGCGGGAATGCCTGCTGCTTCAGATAAAAAGGATGAAGCCTACTCCGGAACTTCTCCATGCAAAGCGCATCATTTCTGATTTCTATCCGGATTTTGCGAGCAAGCATTTCCAGAAAATAATCAGCCGCATGGGCATTTCCGAGGAGGAAATGAAGGCGGCGATGGCGAAAATCCTCAAACTCAACCCTTCTCCTGGCGGGCAGATAGACGATTCATACAGCGAGCAGGCGCAGCAGATTGTTCCGGACTTCGTGCTTACGCAGGAGAATGGTGAACTGAAATTGACCATGCCGAGGTTTTCCATTCCGGAACTGAAGGTGAACAAGAAATATGCTGACATCCTTTTGGATGCCGCAAATTCTTCGGAGAGGGGGAAAAAGGAGGCTGCCGCATTTGTCAAAAAGAAGCTGGATTCCGCAAAGTGGTTCGTTGAAGCGGTGAAGCAGAGGCACAATACCCTTGAGAGCACGATGCAGGCCATCATAGACTATCAGCACGACTATTTCATGGACGGGGATGAGTCCTATCTCAAGCCTATGGTCCTCAAGGATATAGCAGAAAAGACGGGCTTTGACATCTCCACCATTTCAAGGGTTGTGAACAGCAAATACATAGAGACGCCGTTCGGCATCTATTCCCTCAAATACTTTTTCTCGGAAGGTCTTGAAAATCAGGATGGGGAGGAAGTTTCCACACGTGAACTGAAGAAGGCTCTGCAGGAGTGTGTCGATGCGGAGGACAAGCGTAAGCCTCTTACGGATGACCAGTTAGTCGAGGAAATGACCAGACGGGGCTATAAGGTGGCAAGGCGAACAATCGCCAAATACCGCGACCAACTCAACATCCCCAAGGCGAGGATGCGCAAGGAACTGTAGATTTAAGGCTCTGAAATCAGTTTTTTTCGCCGAAGGCGAGGTCGCCGGCGTCGCCGAGACCGGGAACTATGTATGAGTGGCTCGTGAGTTCCTCGTCGATTGCCGCTGTCCATAGAGTCATGTTTTTTGCCGGCAGGTGTTTCTGCAGGTATTCCACGGCATATACGCTTGCTATCGGGCATACAAGGTGGGTGCATGACGGGATTCCGTCTTCGAGAAGCCGGTTGTAGGCTATTTCCAGTGATGCGCCGGTGGCAAGCATCGTGTCTGCGAGTATCAGTGTCTTTCCCGTAAGGTCCGGTGCGCTTACATATTCGATGTTTATGTGGAAATCATCGCCCTTGTCATATTTTCTGTATGCTGCGACAAAGGCGTTCTGTGCGTTGTCGAACACGTTGAGTATGCCCTTGTGCAGCGGGAGCCCGGCCCTGAGTATCGTAGCAGCCACAATCTGGTCGTCCGGAGTGTTGATGTTGGCTATTCCGAGCGGGGTATATACCTTCTTTTCCGAATAGGTCAGGGTTTTGCTTATTTCGTATGCGAATATTTCCCCGATCCGTTCAAGGTTGATGCGGAAACGCTGCATGTCCTTCTGTATTTCGATGTCCCTGAGCTGAAGCACGAATTTGTTGAGGACGGTGTTGTTTTCTCCGAGATTTATGACCTTCATGATTGTTGACGTTAAGATTCCCGGCAAATATATGGCTAATTTTCTGACCTGCAAAAGAATTTTTGCCCGTTGCCTCCGTAACGGGAGATGATTGCCAAGCAAACCGTCTTCCGTTATTCTCCGTCGGAGAAACTGTAGAACCTGTCGTCTGACACTATTATATGGTCTATGAGAGAAATGTCGAGCAGGGCTGCGGCTTTTTTCAGGGCTTCAGTCTGCCTGATGTCGTTGGTGCCGGGATGCGGGTTTCCGGAAGGATGGTTGTGCACGAGAATCAGTCCGTGCGCTTTCTTTTCCAGTGCCTTGCGTATTATCATTTTGGCGTCCAGTATCGTGGCGCTCATCCCGCCTGAACTTATCATTTCCTTGGACATGATATAGTTTGCCCTGTTGAGGTAGAATATCCAGCATTCCTCGTGCTCCAGGCCTTTCATCACGGGTTTCATGATGTCGAATATCTGTTTCGGGGATGTGATTGAAATTCTGTCCGTGGCGTGGCCTTCTCCCACAAACCTTTTTCCGAGTTCCATCGCTGCCGCTACCGTGGCAGCCTTGTCCATGCCTATGCCTTCGGTTTCCGACATTCTTTCCGGAGAGAATCCTGCAAGGGTAGTCAGGCTGTTCCCGGCAGATCCGAGCAACGCTTCTGCAATTTCCTTCACATTGCGTTTCTTCGTCCCGGTTCTCAGCAGAATTGCGAGCAGTTCCGCATTGCTCAGGCTTGCCGTCCCATATTCGAGAAGTTTCTCCCTCGGCCGTTCGCCTCTGTCCATTTCCTTTATCTTCATCTGTCATTTTAAGATTTTTTCGGATAAAAATACGTTGAAGCGGCGGAAGAGGCTTTCAGAAAAAGAAAATGTTGAACAACTTTTTCTTTTTCTGACATTCCGGGGTGTGTAGCAGGCTTAAGCCAGGCGGCTTTTCATTGCTCCCGCTCAGAACGACAAAAAAAACGGCTGCAATCCGGTGGAATGCAGCCGTAAAATGTATTTGCGAAAAATTACTCCACAAAAGCCACGATTTCGCCTTTGGCGACCATGTCGCCTTGCTTTGCGCAGACAGCGACGATGCGTCCGTCGACGGCAGGTATGACCTCTTCCATGCCGTAGTAGGTCTGCACATAGCTCATTGCCTGACCGGCCTTGACTTCCGTGCCGACAACCGGAGCGGTGGAAGCGTCGTCCACATCCACCTGCCAGATCAACTGGCCCTTTACAGGAGCCTGCACTGCAGTTGCCTTAGGATATTTCTCGGCTATCTTTTCCACGTCGTATTTCGGAATTTCCACTACCGGACGGGTGATGACAATCGGTGCTCCAGCCTTTTCCTTTGCGGCTTCGAGGTCTTTTTTGAACCTCTCTTTTGCAACACCGCTCTTGTAGTCCCGGTACTGCCTTTCGTGCATTGCGAATTCGAAGAGTTCTTCGTCATCCTCGCCGTAGTCCCAGCCTTCCTCGTCCATCATCTTGCGGAAACGGTCGAGGTCATTCGGGAATGCGTCCTGCGGATTGCCGTTGTAGAATTCGAGACCCTTGTCTTTTGCAAGCTGCACGATTTCAGGAGCAAGTTCTCCCGGCAGTTTTCCCATTTTGCCGAGAATCATGTTCCAGGTGTCCTTGTCGATGGTTGTCCACCTCGGCTGGCCCTTGAGGATGTTCATGAGGTTCATCAGGGCAGTGTTCTTCACGTACTGGCTGAACGGGGTAACCAATGGCGGATATCCCAGACGTGGCCATACGTATTCGACTTCCTGGAAGAGCATGACCATGAGGGAGTCGAGGGAGAGCTCGCTCTTGCCCTGAGCCTTGAGGGAAGCGTTGATGGCCCCGTGGAAACCTTTGAGATCTGCCATCATCGAGCCCATCATTCCTCCCGGGAGACCGCAGCCCACGAGGAGTGAACTCATGTGGGAGTTGTTCGGGTCAATCCAGTAGCCGAGGAATTCGTCGATGAATTTCTGTGTGAGGCGTCGCACTTCCATGTAGGCGTCCATGTTGAGGTCCTTCACGAGGAAGCCGTCAGCCTTCATCATTTCCCTTATTGTAATCACGTCCGGATGAACCTTGCCCCAGGAAAGCGGTTCAACGGCAACGTCGAGGTAGTCTGCGCCTGCCCTTGCCACTTCAAGCATCGAAGCAGGGGAGAAGCCCGGACCGCAATGGCCGTGATACTGTACTTTCAGATGCGGATATTTCTTCTTGATTGAGCTTGTAAGCTGTCCGAGCATGGTAGGACGTCCGATTCCTGCCATGTCCTTGAGGCAGATTTCATCGCAGCCGTATCCCGCAACCTTGTCCACTATGTCCATATAGTAGTCTACCGTATGGATAGGGGAGTTGGTGATTGACAATGCGACCTGCGAAATCATGCCGCCTTTCTTGGCGTACTCTACGGAGAGCTTCAGGTTCCTGTGGTCGTTGAGACCGCAGAATGACCTTGATATGTTGGTTCCCTGCTTGCATTTTACCTTGTACATCAGTTCCCTCACATCTGCAGGGACCGGGTTCATGCGCAGTGCGTTGAGTCCTCTTTCGAGCATGTGTGTCTGTATGCCGACCTTGTTGAACGGGGCAGTCCATTCGCGTACCGCCTTGTTCGGGTTTTCTCCGAAAAGAAGGTTCACCTGCTCAAAGGCACCGCCGTTGGTTTCAACCCTGTCGAAGCAGCCCATGTCGATTATTGCCGGAGCCACTTCTTTCAGCTGGCTTACCGTCGGGACGTATTTCCCTGACGATTGCCACATGTCTCTATAGACTAAAGAAAATTTGATTTCTCTCTTCATATTGAAACGTTTTCGTAAATCACGCAAAGATATATATTTTTAATTTGATAAAA
>CALVDU010000130.1 GCA_944326375.1 uncultured Bacteroidales bacterium
CCGGCACATCCTTTCGGACATTGGTGTTTGAGACCAACGCGTCTACCGATTCCGCCATCCGGGCTTGGCATCGCTCCAATGGAGCTGCTTCCTTTGTTTGTTGCGGCAGGAGAAAAACCTGACCGTAACTGGCGTGGAGATAGACCACGTATTAAGGTTTGCAAAGGTAGGGCAAATTATGCAAAAAAACAAACCGGATGGTGGCCCTTGAGGAAAATAGTGACAAATTTTTGTCAGGCTTTCCTGTTACGTGCAGCCATTCCAAATTGAAGGAAATAATTGTCAAACGATTTCAATGCTGAC
This sequence comes from uncultured Bacteroidales bacterium, assembly GCA_944326375.1. Taxonomy (GTDB): domain Bacteria; phylum Bacteroidota; class Bacteroidia; order Bacteroidales; family UBA932; genus Cryptobacteroides. The sequence goes on from CALVDU010000130.1 coordinate 304, forward strand.
TTGTCAAGGGACAGATATTCTTCGCAAAGGATTTCTCTCAGCCTGCACAATTCCCGTAGCATTGAACTTCTGCCTGGTTCGTGTGTCCGTCCATATTTAAGCGTGAGATCAATGAGTTCTGTTGCCCTGTCGAATGCTGCTTGCGCCCGCTTTTCGTTTCCTTTTTCCTTCCAGTTGGCAGTACGGGAAATTTCGCTCCCTATGTTGGCCATCTGTTCTATAAACGGCATGTTTGCCCACCGCCCATCCTCTAAAGTCTTATGCTGCATTATTCTATGACGTAAATTTTTACAATGTCCGTTATCATGGCTCTTGTATCTTCATTTTCAACATACCTGCTTCTGTTTCCTTGCCATGCTCGGATATTTATCAGCGAGTCAAATTCAATAAAATCATCGCTTTTGAAGTCAGATGGATATAGGTTTATTCCCCATAATGATTCTTGTGAAGACCCATTGGAGAGCATTTCACATTCCAAATCTGAATGAAGTTCGGCGTTTATGGCCATTTGTTTTCGTGCAATATCGACAACTGCCTTGATCATATCGCCAAAGTACTCTTGTGCAATAGTTTCCAATTCAGAAATTGGTATCGGCTTGCTTAAAATCATGTTTGTTTAATTTTAAACTTTGTTTACAATCACGCTGCGCTTGTATATGCAAATATACGCGGAAGCCAAAAGCAAAACAAGCAAGATGGCAAACAAGTTTACTTGGTTTGCCGATACGGTTGTTTTGCCGAGGCGATACAGTATATGTGGCGAAGCCAAATTGCGCAGAAGCCGAGAGCAATGCAAGCGAGTCAAAATATTTTGCAAAACCGATAAAATCGCATACATTTGCATCCGCATATCTTCAGGGCAGGGTGAAATTCCCGACCGGCGGTAAAGTCCGCGAGCCGAAGTCTGCGGCAGGATTTGCTTTCACGGCAAACAGCGCACGACAACAGCAGAACCGTTGAAACTACGGTACCGACAGTAGAGTCTGGATGGAAGAAGATGAATTGCAACGGCAACCCCGGAGTGCACACGGGAAATGCGACGAAAAATGCCGTAGACGCCGTTGCGACTTGTTGACTTATCATTATCGATGCCTTGAATTGTATGCTGAAAGTAACAATTTAAGGTTTTTTTGTATGAAAAAGTCATTACTTGTCAGACTGCAATTCACATTTGCTCTCTCATTGGCCTTGACGGCCATCCCGGCTTCAGAAGCCGCAGCCGCAATCACATCGCTTACGGACGCATCGCCCGAAGCAGCAGCCGACTCCGTATGGATTTTCGGCGACTCCCTCTCCCTCCAGGAAGTGAAAATCGTCTCCACATTCCAGAACCGCAATGCCTCTCCGTTGAGAATCAGCACGGTTGACCATTCCCAAATAGCCGACCGGGCTACGGCACGTACCTATCCTGAACTCATAAAATTCATTCCCGGAATCTATGCCACAGCAGAAACAGGAAGTTACGGCGATGCCAGAATCAACATCCGCGGTTTCAAGCAGGAAAACATTTCTGTCCTCCTTAACGGGATTCCCATTTCGGGACTCACTTCCGGGAGCATGTTCTGGAACAACTGGATGGGGCTCACGGATGCCACGTATGCCATTCAGGTGCAGAAAGGAGTCGGCGGATCCATGCTCTCCGACAACTCCGTCGGCGGAACGATAAACATAATAACATCCACGACGGCAGAACGTTTCTCAATCGAAGGCGGCGCACATGTGACGCATTACGGTACCGGAAAAGGCTTCCTGAACATCAATTCAGGCAACCTCGGCAAAGGCTGGAGCGTCAGCCTGCTTGCATCGTATGTCGGAGGCAGCGGCTATGTGGACCGCACGGACGTGAACTCATGGTCGTACATGCTGAATGTCAGCAAGAAGATAAATGAACACAACACGCTGCTGTTCACGTCTCTCGGCTCTCCGGAACAGCATGAACAGCGTTCTACGCGCCTTAGTTACGACGAAATCATGGCGTATGGCATAAAATACAACAAAAACTGGGGCTACAAGGACGGGAAACCGTATAATCTGAACAAAAACAACTATTTCAAACCATATTTCACCTTGCAGCACATCTACCACAAGGACAGGCTGACGATGAACAACTCCGTATATCTCGCCATAGGAAACGGAGGCGGACGCTGGTCCGAGACCAAAGGGAACATGATTTCATCATACCGCACGGCAGACGGGCTTGTGGATTGGGATGCAGTAATCGCAGCAAACGAGGCCTCGCAGGACGGCAGCGCTCAGAATATCCTGTCGGACTACCTTGCGGGGCATACGCAGGCGGGAGCCGTGGTCTCCGCCACATACAAGTTCAACGACCGCTGGAAACTTGATGCCGGTGCACACTACCAGTATTATTCCACATGGGAGAACGAACGCATTACGGATCTCCTCGGCGGTTCATACTGGTACGAAGACTACGAGAACAATTCCCTCGCCGGGCTTGCCGGAAGAGATCCTGTAAAGCACGTAGGAGACCATGTGCGTACGGACAACGGAAAAGTTACGCATCATGCCACACTCTATGCTCTCGGTAACTGGACATCAGGGAAATGGGACATAAGGCTCGGCGCATCCGGATTCGCTGCGGCGAACCGTCGCTGGGACAAATACAACTATGTGGACGATATATGGAGCGATACGGCTTTCGGAGCCGGTTTCAGCACAAAAGGCGGCATACTCTTCAAGCCTGCAATGGGACATTCCCTTTATCTCAACGGCGGAATCTACAGCAGGTTGCCATATCCGAGCACATATTTTGCTTCAGGCAACAACACCATTTCCAAGAATGTCCGGAATGAAAGGAACATCCTTGCGGAATTGGGCTATCGCTGCGTATGGAACAGGGGAGGGGCAGAGGCCACATTTTACTATGCCTACTGGAAAAACAAGACTCTGATGTCCGACCCGTATACGCAGGTGGATGAAGTGGAAAATTCAAGATACATGATAACGGGACTGGACGCCCTTCATTACGGGGCCGAGGTCGAAGCATACCACAGGTTTACGCGCTGGATGACACTCAGGGCGTTCGCCTCAATCGGTCATTGGACTTGGCAGAATGATGTTTCCGCCAACATATACGACAATTATTCCGGTGCGGTATTGGAGACCTTGAACGTGTACAGCAGCGGCCTTCCGGTGGGTGATGCCCCTCAGACGCAGGTCGGGGCGATTCTTGAAATAAAATTCCTCAAAAATTTCAAGTTCTGCGCAGACTGGCAATTCAACGACAGGATGTATGCAGATTTCGATCCTGACGGAAGAACTGACCCCGACGACAGGGCGCCGTCATATCGGATTCCCGCTTATCATCTGCTGAACGCATCCCTGAGCTGGAGCGGGCGGATTGGCAACAGATTGGGGCTGACAATATTCGTGAACGGATACAATCTTACGGACACACTGTATATTGAAAGAGGATTGGACGGTTCCGGACATGATCTTGAGTCCTTCAGAGGATTCTGGGGCTTCGGACGCAACTTCAACTTCGGTCTCCGTTTCAGCATCTGACCGCCCTTCGTCTTGACCTTGGCGGAGAGACCTGCCCCGCTTATTCCACCGACTCCGGGTCAAGAAGATTGTTGAGAAGAGCATAGACGGTAAGGCCGGCAATGGATTTTATGCCGGTCTTGCCGGAAATGTTTTTCCTGTGTGTGATGACTGTATGGATGGAAATATTGAATTTGTCGGCTATTTCCTTGTTCAGCATTCCTTTTGCGACACATACGAGAATTTCTTTTTCCCTGGAAGTCAGTTCCTTGCCGTCCTGATGCGGTGTCGCTGCCGTCGATTTGAGGGCTTTCCTTAGTTTTCTCACTATCGAGGCGGGAGAGTCATACACGTTGATGACCGAGTCGTACTGTTCCATGGAATCTTCTTCGAGACAGTAACTCGGGAAAGCGACAAGGGCGGCATCTGTGAATCTTGAAAAATATTGTTTGACGGAAAGCCTGGACGAGTGTCCGAAAATCACAGGATCCAGGATTATGATGTCGGCACGGATATTTTTGAACATCAGTTCTCCGTGCATGGAAAGTTCGCTCAGGCAACCTTCAACGCTGAATTCCCCGAGGTCGTTGAGGATGCCTTCCATACCCTTTGCCATCACTTTTGACGGCATTATAAGCAAAACTTTCATATTCTGGCCTTTCTTTTGTTTTCCATCATGCTCATGACTGGTACGAGAACGTTGTTCTCGATGGCCGTATGTATGTTCAGGTCTTCTGCAAGAGAGAACAGGTCGAGCAGTACCATTCCGGCCGTTTCTCCGCTGCAGCTTTCCGGGAGGTATTTCATGATGAGGTTCTTCAGATCTTCAAGCTTTTCTTCTATGTTGTCATGGTGTTCCCTGAATTCTGAAATGGTGTATGTTCCTCCGTCGCTGCCGTCAATCATTGCCCTTACGTATGGAAAAAGCGTCGTTTCCTCGTATTCGAAATGTTTTTCCACTTCCTGCCGGTAGTCCGACAGAAATTTCAGTATGACCTTTTTCTGATGTTCAGGGCAGGGGCCGACAAGGCTTTTCATGGACTTGTCCAGTTTCATGAAACCGTATCTGATGTAGAACGAATGAGAATTATGGAGATATTCCACGATTGCGGCAGGGTCGGCATCCGAAAGGATTTTCCTGTCAGGGACATATTCCGGCAATGAATACATTGTGCAGATAAGGATGAATGTGTTGACATCCATGCCGTTCGCCCTGCAGGCTTCAGCTACGGAACTCTCTCCGAACCCCAAGCCTATGCCGGTCCTGCTCAAAACCGTGAGCAGACGATAATTCAGGTCTATGAGTTCTGCCATTTTCATTTCCGGGGAAAAGATGCGGTTCTCCCATTCCGATATTTTGCTCTTTTTCATATAATTTAAAAAACAATATGTCCAGCTTTCCGGAGAAAGACATTTAGAGGGTGGCCAAACGTGCATTCGGCTCACCCTCTTTCCAACATTTAATAAAATCTGAACATTTCAACGATATGGCCTGAAATCTCATTTCAGTTGCAAAGATAGTCTGAAGCCTCTTGCCCGTCCATCCCCAAAAATAGGGAAATTTCGTCAGATTGCATACCTTTTCAGGCCGCTGTACGATGTCACATCGGAAACAGCAGGGCGATGCGATAGACTATGAATGCCACAATCCAGGCCAGAACTATCGTGTATGCGGCAGATCCTATCGCCCATTTCCACCCGCCGGCCTCCTGCTTTATTGCCACGAAAGTGGCTATGCAAGGAAAGTACAGCAGCACGAACACCATGAATGCCAATGCCGCCGCCGGAGTGATCGATTTCTGGAGGGCTCGCTGAAGCATGGTGTCACCGGCTTCTGCGGATTCGGAACTCTCTGCAGAAACGTTCTCTGGTGTCCCTGTCATGCAGGATGCATCGGAAACTCCGGCCCCGTCGGATGCCGCTCCGCCCGCCGAAGCCGTTTCCTCTGCGCTGTACATCACTCCGAGGGTGCTTACGACCAATTCCTTTGCTCCGATTCCGGAAAGGATGCCCACGCCCATGCGCCAATCGAATCCCAGCGGTTCAAGAGCAGGTGCTATGGCTTTCCCTATGTATCCGATGTAAGAGTTTTCCTGCTGCTCGGCAACGGTATCGTACTTGCTGTGGTTCGGGAAATATCCGAGGAACCAAATGACTATCGAGCATACGAGGATTATGCCTGCCATCTTGTGCAGGTACTGTTTCCCCTTTTCCCATGTATGTCTGAATACCGATTTGGCGGTAGGGACCCGGTATGGCGGCAGTTCCATCACGAAAGGCAGATCGTCGTCCTTTATGAAACGGCTCATGACCTTTGCCGAAATGACTGCAAGGACGATTCCCAGCAGATATATTCCGAGCATCACAAGACCTCCGTTCTTCGGGAAGAAAGCCCCCACCACAAGGATATAGACAGGAAGCCTTCCGGCACACGACATTAGGGGGATTATCAGTATTGTTATCAGCCGGCTTTTCAGGCTTTCTATGGTTCTTGTCGCCATGATGGCCGGGACATTGCAGCCGAATCCCATTATCATGGGGATGAATGACTTTCCGTGAAGTCCCATCTTGTGCATCAGCTTGTCCATTATGAATGCCGCCCTCGCCATGTATCCGGAATCTTCCAGCAGCGAGATGAACAGG
>CALVDU010000131.1 GCA_944326375.1 uncultured Bacteroidales bacterium
CATAAACGGAAGTTATTTCAACATGTCCAACCTCAATCCCGTGACATTCGTCTTTATCGACGGGCAGGAATACGGCCGTACCACTGCCGAAGAGACAATGCGCACAAACGGTGTCCTCGCCATAAAGAAGAACGGAAGGAAAATGGAAATAATCCCGTGCGACACAACGGGATATGATGCGCTCAAGGAAAAATACCCGACTCTCCTTGCTTCAGGACCTGTGCTGATAGACGAGGGAGAGACCAAAGTCTATGATGACGACTCGAATTTCTACAAAGGGCGACATCCGAGGTCCGTAATCGGCTTCACACGCGATGGCGATGTCCTTTTGGTCGTGATTGACGGAAGATTCAAGGGACAGGGCGACGGCACAACAATAGCGGAAACGGCATTCATAGCGAAAATGCTTGGGATGGAGGATGCCCTCAACCTCGACGGCGGCGGATCTTCTACCCTCTGGACAGACATGACGGGCGTCATAAACCACCCGAGCGACAACAAGATTTTCGACCACGCCGGGGAGCGGAAAGTCTCCAACTGCATCCTCGTTTACGGGAAGTAATGGCCGCTTAAGCGTCACGCTTCATCATCTTCTTCCAGTTCAGGACCGGAAGCAGGAAGGCGATGAGTGCGGCGGCAAGCCAGAATATCGACACCGGAGTAAAATTATAGACGGCATCAGCCACCTCTTCGGCATGCTGCATGTTCCCCTCGATCAGATAGCCGCTCGCAATGTCCTGGATGCCTGCGGCTATATAACTTGAAATGCCCACGATGCCCAAAGCCGCTCCGGTCGCCTTCCTCGGCACGATATCCACGGCCATGAGACCTCCGACAATGCAGTAGAGCACCCCTATCGTAAGGCTGAACACCGACACATACACTATGTTGAGGATATAGCTTCCTCCCGAAAACAGGAACATGGCAAGCGACAGGAAACTCAACAGACCCGACAGTATCGCCGGCTTTATCCTGTCCCCCTTGAACACCGTATCGGACAGCCACCCGGCGAGCACAGTCCCGAGCACGCCGAACACGGCCGAAAAGGCGATTATCTGCGACGCAGCCTCTATCGAAAACATTTTCTCCTTCTGCAGGAACAGCACGCCCCACCCGGCCACGGCATATTTGGTGATATATACGAATGCGGATGAAGCGGAGATTATCCATATCCCGGGATGCTTCAGCACGAGTTTCTGGACTTGAGCCGTCTTCATCGTATCCTCTTTCCTCAAATCCTCCGACGAAAGTTCCTGCACCGACGGAAGCCCCTTGCTTTCAGGAGTGTCGTTCACGAAAAACAGGATTACAGCAGTCCCCACAAGACCTGCGACAGCCGAAAAAATGAACCCGGACTGCCACCCGAATGTTCCGACTACGGCCCCGATGACGATGAAGGACAGGAATTCACCGAGATACGGGCTTGCGCTGAAAATGCCGTAATAGGTCCCCCTCTTTTTCAGAGGGAACCATCTGGACAGGTTTATGATTCCAGGAGGCGAGCCCATCGACTGCATCCATCCGTTTATGCCCCAAAGGATTGCAAACGAAAAGAATAGTACTATGCCGGCAAAGCCCGCCGCCCCGTGCATGAAGCCAAGCACTCCCATAATGAGGTTTATCACGGCTGAGACCGCAAGTCCAGTGGCCATGAAACGCCTTATGTTGCAATAGTCCGCTATGAACCCGTTCATGAACTTGCCTACGGCGTAGACGAACAGGAGGGCGGAGCCTATAAGCCCCAACTGACCGGCAGTCAGCACTTCCGAGTCTATTATAGGCTGCTTGACCACGCTCAGGCTCAGTCTGCAGACATAATACAGGCTATACGCCACGGTCGCACCCCAGAATGTCCTGCGGCGCAAAGATTTGTAAACATCCCCAACCTTGTCCGCAGGGACCTTGTCCGGCGACGGTTTGCTTATCCGGTAAAAAGAATACAGGCTCATCTGGCAAATTCGAAATGAGAATTGCAAATTTACGATTGGAAAACAAATTTGCAAACTTAAAAGTCACCTGCACCCTTGCCGCTCCGCGAAAAAATCATATCTTTACGCCGCATTACCACAAAACAATGGCAAAACTGATGAAAAAGACAACTCTTCTCATTCTCTGCGCCTGCCTCTGTGCGGCACTGTCGGCGCAAACTCCAAAAGGCGTGAAATATGTATTCACGGAGGCATCCGACCTCAACCTCATCGGAAAACTCATGGACACCCCGAATCCGTACCACCGCGTGGACACATGCAAGTACAAGGGATTCACTTCAAACGAAAACAAGCAGGTAAGGAGTTCCGCCGGACTGGCAGTCCTGTTCCGCACCAACTCCACCACCATTTCCGTAAAGGGAGAATACGGCTACCATAACATGGGAACCAACACCATGGGCATAGCCCTGCGCGGATACGACCTCTACATCAAGAAAGATGGAGTGTGGACCTATGCCGCTTCCAAGGCTCCGGGCAACATGGACAAGGTACAGAACATCATCCTTATAAACGACATGGACAACTCGGAGAAGGAATGCATGCTCTATCTTCCGATGTACAGCGAAATGTATTCCGTAAAGATCGGAGTGGAGGAAGGGGCCACTATCGAATATCTGGAATCCCCGTTCAGGCACAGGATAGCCATTTTCGGATCGAGCTTCACACAGGGAATCAGCGTCAGCCGTTCCGGAATGAGTTATCCTATGCAGTTCATGAGACACACAGGACTGCAGCTCCTCAGCCTCGGATGCAGCGGCAACTGCAAGATGCAGCCATACTTTGCCGATGTGCTTGCCGATGCCGATGTCGATGCAATGATATTCGACGCATTCTCCAATCCGAGTGCGGAAATGATAGAAGACAGGCTCTTCCCTTTCATCGAAAGGCTCCAGGAGGCGCATCCGGACATTCCGCTCATCTTCATGCAGACAATCTACCGGGAAAGCCGCAATTTCAGCACGAGAAGCGACAAGTTCGAACAGGCGAAGATGGACATGGCCGACAGTCTGATGAAAATAGCGGTCAAGAAATACGACAACGTATATTTCGTCGTTCCTGATACCGGAAAATATGCCCGCGAAAGTTCAGTGGACGGAACGCATCCGTCCGACATGGGCTATCTTGCATGGGCAGAATCCATAGAGAAGCCTATCCTTAAAATCCTGAAGAAATACGGAATCCGATAAGAAGGTTTACGCAAACGGTTCTTCCATAATCCTCTTCCTGAATTTCAGGGAGAGGTGTATCGCGCGTATGACAAGGTGCACGAAATAGGCGGCCAGAAGGATATGGATAGCCATCCGGGCAAGGGCATCGCCCTGCAAAGTACCCGCAAATCTGCCTATTCCGGCAAAATACACAATGAAGAAACCGAATACAGCCCATATCATGGCATTCCTTATCGTCTTTGATGCAGTCGCACCTATATAGATCCCGTCCATGGAAAAGGCGATGCAGCCTACGACAGGCATGGCCACGAGCCACGGGATATAATCAGCGCTGAGGCTGACTACCGCAGCGTCGTCAGTCATCAGCCGGATAAGAGGGCCTCCGGCAAACCAGTATATGAAAGTGAATATGACCCCTATTGCGGAACTCCACAGGAGGACATACTTTACCGTCTTAGACAGCAGGTCCTTGCGCCCTGCACCTATATATCTGCCCGTCAAGGCTTCGCCTGCGTATGCGAACCCGTCTGTAAAATAGGAGAACAGCATCATTATTTTCATCAGGATAGTGGCGGAGGCGAGCATGAGGTCCCCGTAATGTGCGGCAAAGGTAGTGAAGCCGATATAGATGCCGATGAAACAGAGAGAACGCACAAGGAGATCCGTATTCATGACGAAGAACTTTCTGGTCTCCTCCCCGCGGAAAGCACGGAAAAATCCGGAAAGTCCATAACCGGCAAAGACCTTTTTCCGGTATTTCACGAACAGTACGGCTCCGGCGGTAAGCAGGCCGGTATACTGGGCGGCCACGGTACCTGCAGCCACTCCGGCAAAGCCGATTCCGTCAAAACCCCAGTCGCCGATTCTCAATCCGAGAGCCCAAATGATGCTGACTACGGTATTCACTATGTTCACCACAAGGTCTATGATCATCGGATTCACGCTGTCCTGCATCCCTATGAACCAGCCCTTGAAGGCCATCAGGCTCAATGTGGCGGGTGCCGCCCATATTCTTATGAAGAAATACTGCGAAGCCAGTTCCCTGACCTCCGGAGTGCAGTCTATCACAAGGAAAGCGACGTTTACGAATACGGCCTGTATGGCAATGAGCAGCACGGAACACAGCAAGGCAATGCCGGTGGCCCTGCTGAAAATGTCGGCAGCCTCCTTCATGTCATTCCGGCCGTAGGCCTGTGCCGTCAGCCCTCCCGTACCGATGCGCAGGAAACCGAAGTTCCAATAAAGAAGATCAAAAAGCATCGATCCTATTGATGCGCCTCCGATAAGGGTGGCGACAGAATATACGGTCGTCGCATCCAGATGGCCTGCGACTGCAATGTCGACCATTCCGACGATAGGCACCGTAATGTTGGCGAGTATGCTCGGCACCGCCAGTTTCAGTATATTCCTGTTGACACTCATTTATTTACCTGCGATACTTGTTCTCCTCCTCCAGCATTCCCAGATAGGAGGAATACCTCTCATAAGATATGTCACCGGACTCCACGGCCTCTTTCACTGCACACCCCGGCTCGTGCGTATGCGTACACGGCGTAAAACGGCAATTATCCGAAACTTTCAGCATCTCAGGGAAATACAGGGCGATTTCTTCCGGTTTCAGGTCCACGAGCCCGAAGCCTCTGATGCCTGGAGTGTCCACAATGAATCCCCCGCCCTGCAGAGGATACATCTCATAGAAGGTAGTGGTATGCCTGCCCTGAAGATGGGCCTCCGAAATCTCCGCTATCTTCGGCTCTACTGACGGATCCAGGGCCTTGACGAGCGATGACTTCCCGACTCCGGACACACCGGAAAACAGGGAAACCCCATCCCGGCACATCTCCCTTATACGTCCCACACCCTCTCCCGTAAGGGCTGAAACTTCAATCACCGGATATCCGGCTCCCTCATAGATGCGATGGAAAGCCTCCCGCCGCTCCCGGTACTCCTCCCCGTACAGGTCGGTCTTGTTCAGGACAATGACAGCCGGAACTCCGTACACCTCGCATGTGACGAGAATCCTGTCCAAAAACGGCAGTTTCACTTCCGGGAAATCAAGCGTGACGACGATATATGCCGCATCGACATTTGCAGCGATGATATGCGACTGTCTTGACAGGTTGGTCGATTTCCTGACTATGTAATTCCTGCGTTCCGCAATGCCGGAAATCACGGCAGGGTTTGCAGCCGATATCTCCCCTTCCGCCTCATACTCCACTTTGTCGCCTACCGCAAGAGGATTCGTGGACGAACTTCCTTTCAGCCGGACTTTGCCTTTCAGCACTGCAGGGAACGGAGACCACGCAGGCAACTCCGACAACAGATAATGACTCCCCGTATGCTTTACTACCGTAGCTTGACCTTTCCGCATCCAAATACTGTTTGAGACCTGCAAATATAAGTGAAAGCCGAGAGCAGAGCAAATAAATTTGCTTTGCCGAGGCGCATCCTTATATGTGGACACGAAGTGGCCAAATATAGTGAAATTTACGTATCTTTGCAGAAATGTACAACCTCAAAAGCCATGATAAACGAAAGCAATATCGAAGAAATCCTGACATCAATGTTCGACGGGCTCTCATTCCCGGCCTCGCCCAAGGGTCTCTACGACCCGTTGAGATACATGATAGGTATAGGAGGGAAACGGGTCAGGCCTCGTCTTTGCCTCATTGCATACGCCCTGTTCAAGGATGATTTCTCCGACGAGGTCCTGCAGCCTGCTGCGGCCCTTGAAATATTCCACAGTTTCACTCTCCTTCACGACGACATCATGGACAAGGCCGAAATGCGCAGGGGCGTTCCCACGGTATGCCGCAAATGGAACGACAACACGGCCATCCTTTCAGGAGACGTCATGTCGATAGACAGTTTCAGGAGACTGATGTACGCACCTGCGGATGTGCTTCCGAAAGTCCTTGACCTGTTTACGGACACGGCAGCGAAAGTCTGCGAAGGACAACAGCTCGACATGGATTTTGAGAACATGCGTGAAATAACCATGGACCAGTATACCGAAATGATCGGACTGAAGACGGCTGCACTGATCGCCTGCTCAGCAAAACTCGGCGCTCTCGCCGGAAGGGCTGACGACAGGGCTTGCAACCTGCTGTACGACTTCGGATACAACATAGGACTGGCTTTCCAGATCACGGACGACTATCTTGACACGTTCGGAGATCCGAAAGTGTTCGGAAAGAAAATCGGCGGGGACATAGTCAACAACAAAAAAAGCTGGCTCCTCACCCGCGCCCTCGAGAAAGGCGGGGAACTGGAAGCATCAGGAGTCGTAAGTCCGTCCGAAGGGAAGACCGCCCTCCTGGCCGCCATGGGAATGCCGTCTGCATCGGAAAGCGAGCGCGACGCAAAAATCGGGAAAGTCCGGGGCATATATGAAGCCCTCGGAGTGGACGAAGACGCCAAATATGAAATCATAAAACTGCACGCCGCAGCGATGGAATGCGCAGGCAGGCTGGGCCTGAGCCGCATACGGTACGAAATGCTGCACAGATACGCCGACAGGCTTATAGGGAGGAACAAATAAGGCCGCCCATTGACCTTCATCCGAAATGCAAAGAAAAGATCTTGAAATAATGGCTCCGGCCGGAAATTTCGAATGCCTCGCCGCAGCGATACAGGGCGGGGCGGACTCGGTATATTTCGGTGTGGAGAAACTGAACATGCGTTCACATTCGGCCAACAATTTCAAAATGTCCGACCTCGGGGAAGTCTGCCGCATCTGTCGGGAAAACGGAGTGAAGTCATACCTTACCCTCAACATCGTCCTCTATCAGGAGGATCTCGAAGACATGAGGATGACTCTGGAGGCTGCAAAGAAGGCCGGAATTTCAGCCGTCATAGCCTCCGACATGGCCGCCATAATCTATGCGCGGCAAATCGGCATCGAGGTCCATATCTCCACGCAGTTGAGCATCTCCAATGCCGAGGCCCTGCGGTTTTATGCGCAGTTCGCCGATGTCATAGTCCTCGCCAGGGAACTGAACCTGAATCAGGTCAGGGAAATAAAGGACACCATCGAAAGGGACCGCATCACTGGCCCGTCAGGAAGACTTGTAGGAATAGAAATGTTTGCACACGGGGCACTCTGCATGGCAATTTCCGGGAAATGTTACCTGAGCCTGCACGAATACGGGGCATCAGCCAACAGGGGTTCCTGCTACCAGATCTGCCGCCGCGGCTATGAAGTCACGGATCTCGAGACCGGGCAGGCCCTTCATGTGGACAACAAATACATAATGTCCCCAAAAGACCTCTGTACCATAGAGTTCATGGACAAGATAATATCTGCAGGGGTCACCGTATTCAAAATCGAAGGCCGCGCAAGGTCGGCGGAATACGTCAGACGTACAGCCTCATGCTACCGCAGGGCCGCCGACGCCGTCTGCGACGGCACATACACCCCGGAACTGGCGGCCGGCCTGAAAAAGGAACTCGCCGAAGTATTCAACCGCGGCTTCTGGGACGGTTACTACCAGGGCGCACGCCTCGGGGAATGGAGCGAAGTGTATGGCAGCAAGGCCACCCGCAAGAAAGTCTATTGCGGCAAGGTCACGAACTGGTTTGCCAAACTCGGCGTGGCTGAGGTGCTGATCGAGTCTGCCCCGCTGAAAAAGGGGGACAGGATTCTGATTATAGGTCCTACGACAGGCGCCGTGGAACTGACGGCAGATGAAATCCGGGTGGACCTGGCTCCCGTCGAGTCCGCCGGGAAAGGCGTGTTGTGCTCGATTCCGGTCAAGGCTGACGGCGACGGGAAAAAGGACTCCTTCAAACTCCGCCGCTCCGACAAGGTCTATATATGGGAAGAGGCCTGAAAGAGTTCGGAGAGGACACGGAGAGAGTTCACGTTCACTGAAGACTCCGTATGATGTTCGATGTATTTCAGCAGTTTGCCCGCAATGGCATTGCGCATTTCCCCCGTAAGGGGTATCAGCATCGCCTCCGAAAACTGCGATGACACGAACTTTCCCACCGTTTCCGCATATTGTCCGAGAAACGGCGCAAGGTCTTCAGGAGCCGGACTGAAACCCAGTTCCACAATAAGTTCAAGCAGGAACCATATATGGAAATTGCTGAAATCGTCGGTCATGGCATCCAGCAGCAGAATGTTCCTCTCGCACATCTCGTACAGCCCCTGTTCTGCCGTCCCGTCCTTGACCACCCGGTAGAGCACCTCGCTGACGAACATCGTCATGGCATTCTTGCTGATGCTGTTGCGTATTCCCATGAGAGAATGCTTCGACACCAGTTTCCTCGCCGTTGCAAGTGAGGACCTGTGGCTTTCCACCATGTCGGCTTCAAGTATGTTGAGAGGAAGAAAGAGCGACGCAGAAGTCCTGCGTCCCACTCCCTTGACCATAAATCCTTTCCTGCCGTATTCCCTCGTAAGGGCATGCAGGACCACAGAGTTTTCCCCGTACTTGGTGGCATGAAGGACTATCAGGTCAATATTGTTCATAAGGATGCGCCCGCTGCGATTTCAGGAAACATTACGCATTGAGGAAATCAGCCATCTTGCGCAAAGCCTTTCCCCTGTGCGAAATGGAATTCTTCTGTTCCTCGGTGATTTCAGCCAAAGTCTTGCCCGGATAATCATCGGGAATGAACACGGGGTCGTAGCCGAATCCGCCGGCACCAGCCTTGCTGCGCGCTATCGTCCCTTCGAGTACGCCCTCGAAGAAATGGTGCGTCCCGTCAATTATCAGTGTGATCACACTCTTGAACCTCGCACGCCTGAGATGCTTTTTCGGAGTGATGCCCATTGCAGACATCATGGAAGCCTCGGTCTCCTTGCGGGAAAGTTCGTCGAGCAGCTTGTCCATGTTCCTGTTGAAATCCTTGTCTTCTCCGGCATATCTGGCCGTGTGTACCCCCGGAGCACCTCCGAGCACGTCCACTTCAAGTCCCGTGTCGTCCGCAAAGCAATTGCATCCGCACTTTTTCCAAAGATAATCCGCCTTCTGCAGAGAGTTTGCCCTCAATGTGGCGCCGGTTTCGGGAATATCCTCGTGTATTCCCATTTCAGCAGGGGTAACGAGCTCAAAACCCCCGCCCAGAATTTCTGATGCCTCCCGCAGTTTTCCGCCATTGCCCGTTGCAAAAACGATTTTCATAAATCAACTGCTTTTATTATCCACTTAAATCCGCCGCAAAGGTACAAAAAATCTCAAAACGTCAAATCCGGAGTACAACGTATACATTTTCGGTGTATATTTGCCCCTGTTTAACAACATGGTTAAACAGACATGTTTATCAAAACGGTTTATGAGTGAACATACAAATACCGAACATTCTATCCTGAAGGCGGCTGAAGAACTTTTTTTCGAAAAGGGATACAAGCTTGCCACGACTACGGCCATAGCCGAAAAAGCCGGAGTCACGCATGCCATGCTGCACTACTATTTCCGGACAAAAGAGCAGATTTTCCTGAAAATCCTCGACAAGAACGTCAACGGGATGTTCCGGATGCTCCAGACGGCAATGTCGCCGGACCTTACGGTCAGGGAAATACTCGAAGAAGTGGTCAACCTGCACTACACCTTCCTTTCCCGGCACGAAAAACTTCCGGGACTGCTGTTCGAAATTGCGGTGAACAATCCTGAAATGCTTCTGAGATACAAGGCCATGTTCCAGGAAACGGTGGACACCGAAATACGGAAGCACAAGGAACGTTTCGAGAAAGAGATATCTTCGGGCAAGATGAACAGGATAGACTGGGGACAGATGCTGTTTCTGATGATGTCGATGAACGCATCCACGTTCCTCCTGCTCCCGGCGATAAGGAATGCCTTGGGAATGGGCCCGGATACCGAAAAGGCCTTTCTCGACGAACGCAGGAAAGAAATAATAAGGACATTGAACGCGAGGCTCTTCGGAACCATGCCTCCGGAAGACTAATATTTTGTACTTTTCAACAGCGATATCGAAATGACACGTATTGTTGCAGTTTTAACGATTTTTGCGCTCTCCGCACCCGGAGTCTTGGCGCAATACAGGGACGGGGCCGGAACGCCGGCGGCACCACGGCACGTCACCCTTGAGGAATGCCTGGAAATGGCCCGGCAGAATTACCCGCAGATCAAGCAGTTCGATCTCATAGACGCCACGGAAAAGTATGACCTTTCCATAGCATCTTCAAGCTGGATTCCGCAATTTTCGGTTTCCGGGAAAGCGACATGGCAGTCAGACGTGGTGGAAATGCCGTTCGAAATACCGGGATTCGAACTCGACATGCCGCATGACCAGTACTCCATCAATGCCAACGTCACCCAGCACCTCTGGGACGGCGGCACTAGCGCAAGCCAGAAGGAAACGGTAAAGGCGGGAGCGGAAGTGCAGCGCAGACAGACCGAGGTAAGCCTCTACTCCATAAGGTCACGGGTGCAGAACGTATATCTCGGCATACTCCTGCTCGACGAGCAAATCAAGCAGAACCGTCTCCTGATGGAAAGCCTCCAACGAAATGCGGATGAGGTAAAGGCTATGATGGAGAGCGGGATGGCGTACAAGTCCGATCTGGACCTGGTCAAGGTGAACATCCTCGACTGCAGCCAGCAGACGGAAGCCCTCTGTGCCGACAGGCTCGCCTACGTGAAGATACTCGGACTGCTTACCGGGCAGGACATGAGCGGTGCGGAATTCGAAATTCCTTCGGACAACACCGCCGTTGACATCAGGACAGTGACCAGGCCCGAACTGGAACTCTATGCCGCAAGGCTGCGCCAGAACGAAGCCCAGATGAAGCAGCTGAACGCCAGGATTTCCCCGCAGTTTGACCTGACCCTACAGGGAGGTTTCGGACGGCCGGGACTCAACATGCTCGAAAACGAATTCGCCCCGATGTTCATAGCAGGGATAAAAATGCAATGGAACATAGCTCCGCTGTACACGAGAAAGAACGACAAGAGAAAAATAGAAGCCCAGAAACAGGACATAGAAATAGAAAGGGAGACCTTCCTTTTCAACACGGAACTGGATGCCGGACAGCAGCAGACGGATGTGGACAAAGCCAGGATGATGCTGGAAAAGGACGATGAAATCATCGGCCTGCGCTCCTCCATAAGGCTCGCCGGAGAAGAACAGTACCGGAACGGGACCATAAAGATGACGGACCTGATGGACATGATCGACGACGAACACAATGCCCGCCTTGCCAGATCGGTCCACCACATACAGTTGCTTATGGCGATCTATGATCTGAAGAACACGGTAGGACAACAATAAAATAACAGGATATGAACTTGAAAAAGATGATGGCGGCAGCCGTTATGCCGCTTCTTGCCGCCGGATGCGGCAACAGGGAAATTGAGTTCGACGCATGCGGGCAGATTGACGCCACGGATGTGACAGTATCGGCAGAAAGCAGCGGCAGGATATTGTCCCTGGACATCGAAGAAGGGGACAGGCTGGCCGCCGGACAGATGCTCGGGGCGATAGACTCCGCCCAGATATGGCTTCAGAAAAAGGAACTCCAGGAAAGGAAAGAGGGAGCAAAGGCAAGAATCGTGGACATAGAAAGCCAGATAGCCCCGTCGATGGCACAACTGGAAAACCTCCGCAAGGACCACGAACGGTTCGCAGCTCTCCTGTCAAAAGATGCCGGCACGCGCAAGCAGCTTGAAGACAACGAATCCCAGATAGCCGTCCTCGAAGGGCAGATAGCGGCCCAAAGACAGACCTACGGGCAGAACAACGACGCCACCATGTCCGAAATAGGCATGTACGACGTACAGATCGCCCAGAGGGAAGACCAGCTCAGCAAATGCCGCATCATGTCGCCGATAAACGGCACCGTCCTGACCAAATATGCCGAGGCAGGGGAAACGGTGGTTTCCGGGAAAGCGCTTTTCAAGATAGCCGACATGGACAGGCTGTTCGTCCGGGCCTATTTCACTACGGCCCAGCTTGCATCCCTTGCCGTCGGCGACAAGGTCACGGTCATTCCTGACGACGGGACAAATTCCCCGAAAGAATACGAAGGGACGGTGACATGGATTTCCGACGAAGCGGAATTCACGCCAAAGAACATCCAGACACGCGACGAACGGGCCGACATGGTATATGCCGTGAAAGTGTCCATTGAAAACGACGGGAACCTCCGTCTTGGCATGTATGCCTACGTCAAAATATGAATGCCATTGAAGTACATGATCTGAGCAAGAGTTACGGAAAGGTACGTGCCTTGTCCGGGATTTCGCTCGAAGTTGAAAACGGCGAAATCTTCGGGCTGATAGGTCCTGACGGGGCAGGAAAGACCACCCTTTTCCGCATCCTGACCACCCTCCTGCTCGCCGACGAAGGATCCGCCTCAGTGAACGGTCTCGACGTGAAAAAGGACTATGCGGCCATACGGCGGCAGATAGGGTACATGCCGGGGCGCTTCTCCCTTTATCAGGACCTGAGCGTGGAGGAGAACCTTGAATTCTTCGCCACCGTGTTCGGCACAACGGTAGAAGAAAACTACGATGTCATCAAGGACATCTATTCGCAGATTGAACCGTTCAAGGAGCGCAGGGCCGGAGCCCTGTCCGGCGGCATGAAACAGAAATTGGCCCTCAGCTGCGCCCTCGTACACAAACCGTCAGTCCTGTTTCTCGACGAACCGACCACGGGAGTGGATGCCGTAAGCCGAAAGGATTTCTGGAACATGCTTGCCAGGATCAAGGCTTCAGGCGTGACGGTATTCGTTTCCACTCCATACATGGACGAAGCTTCCCTGTGCGACAGGGTTGCCCTCATAATGCACGGGAAAATAATAGACTCCGGCACCCCGGCCGGAATCGTGGCAAAATATCCGTACACCCTGCTTTCGGCCAAAGGGACACCGATGTATCCCCTGCTGAAATACCTGAGGGGAAAGGAAGGCGTGATAAACTGCTTTTCGTTCGGTGCGGAGCACCATCTGGCAATAGACAGTTCCGTAACGGACGCCCGGAAGATCCTGTCTGACATGACGGAAGCGGGATTCAAGGATTGCGACGTGCACAGGATAAGCCCCGGAATCGAAGACTGCTTCATGAATCTGGCGGGCGAGAACGTCCGGAAATGACACAAAATCGGGAAATGGAAAACGCTATTGAAATACACAATCTTACCAAGAAGTTCGGAGACTTCACTGCCGTGGACAACATCAGCTTCACTGTCCGCAAGGGGGAGATATTCGGCTTCCTCGGAGCCAACGGGGCCGGCAAGACCACGGCCATGAGGATACTGTGCGGCCTGAGCATCCCCACCTCCGGAGGCGGTACGGTGGCAGGCTACGACATTGTCCGGGAACCGGAAAAAATCAAAAGGCACATCGGTTACATGAGCCAGAAATTCTCACTCTACCCGGACCTGAAAGTCTGGGAGAACATCCGGCTTTTCGGCGGCATCTACGGCCTGTCGGACAAGGAGATAGCCTCAAGAACCAGAGACATCCTGTCCGGACTCGGCATGGAAGACGTGCGCAATTCGTTCGTGGATTCACTCCCTCTCGGGTGGAAACAGAAACTGTCTTTCAGCATAGCCATGATACACAATCCGCGCATAGTCTTTCTCGACGAGCCTACGGGAGGGGTGGACCCGGAGACAAGGCGCAGGTTCTGGGAACTCATATATGAAGCCACATCCGGCGGGGTAACGGTATTCGTGACCACTCACTACATGGACGAGGCAGAGTACTGCGACAGCGTATCCATTATGGTGGACGGCCGGATAGAGGCCCTCGACTCCCCTGCCGCCCTTAAGGAAAAATACGGTGCGGAGAATATGGATGCGGTCTTCAGGATGCTGGCCGGACGGGCAAAACGGGGAGAATAGGAGGAAAATGCCATGAAAGAGTTTCTTGCATTCGTCAAAAAGGAGTTCAGGCACATCCTGAGGGACAAGAGGACCATGCTGATAGTTCTCATCATGCCGATAGTGCAGATGATTCTTTTCGGTTATGCGGTAAGGACGGAAATCGAACATGCCAGGGTAGACGTGGTCGGAGACCTGACGGATCCTGCCGTAAGAAAGATCGTCGACAGGATAGACAACAACAGATATCTGGACATCAACGAAATCCTGCCGTCCGTAAGCATGATTCCGTCACGCTTCGAAAAGAACGCTGCGGATGTCGTCGTGTGCTTCGGACAGGACTTCGGTCCGGAACTGAAAAAGACAGGCAAGGGCAGCGTGAAGATAATCGGCGACGGCTCTGACCCCAACTCTGCACAGATGATAGTGAACTATGTCACAGGTGTCATCCGGAGCGAGCAGACGGAAATTTCAGCGGCGCTGTCAGGAGAATCCTCGTCAGGGTTTTCACCTTCGATACAGCTCATGTACAACCCGGCCATGAAATCGTCCTACAACTTCGTGCCGGGCGTGATGGGACTTATCATGATGATAATCTGCTCCATGATGACCTCCGTATCGATAGTCAGGGAGAAAGAGACCGGGACGATGGAACTTCTGCTCGTCTCTCCCGTGAAGCCGATATGGATAATAATCAGCAAGGCCCTGCCATATCTCATAGTCTCGACGATCAACTTCATCACGATACTTCTCCTTTCGAGATACATGATGGGTGTGCCGATCAGGGGCAGCCTCCTGCTGCTGTCAGGAGTAGCCGTGCTGTTCGTTTTCACCTCGCTTTCCCTCGGGCTTCTGATTTCCATCGTGGCATCCACGCAGAAATCCGCCCTCCTGCTTTCCGGAATGGGGCTGATGATGCCGACTGTCCTGCTCTCCGGCATAATCTTCCCTTGCGAGAACATGCCGGGAATACTGCAGGCCCTGTCGCATCTGATTCCCGCCAAATGGTTCATAATAATGGTAAAGAAGATAATGATACAGGGTGCGGGATTCCCGTACATAATAAAGGAATTCAGCATACTGGCAGGAATGACCGCATTCCTGCTTACCGTAAGCGTCAAAAAATTCCGTATAAGGCTGTGAATGGAGGTACATCATGTGGAAGTATTTGATAGAAAAAGAATTCAAGCAGTTTTTCAGAGACCCGATGCTGCCGAGGATAGTGATTGTTTTCCCGGTCATCATGATGCTGGTGTTCCCGTTTGCCGCCAACATGGAGGTCAGGAACATAAATCTTGTCGTGGTGGACAACGACCGCACCGACGTGTCCGCAGAACTGATCGAAAAATGTACGGAATCGGGATATTTCCGGCTTAAAAAGGTCTGCAGCGATCCTCGTGAAGCGCAGGCGATGATGGACAAGAATACGGTGGACGCCATCCTGACGATAGAGCAGGGATTCAGCCGCAGCATAGTCACGGGAGAAAGTTTTCCCGTAGGCATAAAGGTCAATACCGTGAACGGCACCAAAGGAAGCATAGGTTCGCAATACCTGTCCAACTGCATCATGCTGTTCATGCAGTCACGCACGGACACGCCTGCAGTCACGCAGGCCCAGGGGGAAACGATAGAAGCCTCCCCGAAATACATGTACAACCCGTACATGGACTATAAGGTGTTCATGGTACCGGCACTCATAGTCATCGCCGTGACGATGGTGACGGGATTTTTCCCGGCCCTCAACATTGTAGGCGAAAAGGAAGCCGGAACAATAGAGCAGATGAACGTATCCCCGATCAGCAAGACGGCATTCATCGTGTGCAAGATGATTCCGTACTGGGTGATCACTTTCTTCATGCTCGGAATGTGCCTGCTGATAGCATGGCTTGTGTTCGGATACGTGTGCAAGGGCAGCCTGTGGGGCGTGGTCCTGTTCACGGTGCTGCACATCATGGTGACCGCCGGTCTCGGCCTGCTGATTTCAAACTACAGCGACAACGCCCAGCAGGCCATGTTCATAATGATGTTCTTCGTGCTGATATTCATGCTCATGAGCGGCGTGTTCACCCCTGTGTCCTCAATGCCTGAATGGGCCCAGATCATCACGTACGCCAATCCTCTCCGCTACTACGCCGACGCCATGAGGTCAATATTCCTCAAGGGCAGTTCAATAGCCGACGTATGGCAGGACGCCGCAGGACTGCTTGCAATCGGCGGGGGTGCGCTCACATGGGCGATATGCAGTTACCGCAAAACATCCTGACGGGGTTGCATCGCTCCCCGCTTTTTTATAATTTTGTAGTTTGTCAGACGGAAATTTCCCGTAAGACACTGAACGCACAACAAATCCTACATGATGAAAATGCATAAGACACTGGCAGTTGCCGCAACGATGGCATTGGCCTGCGCCATATCGGGAGCACAAAGCAAAAGTTTCAGGCTGGGGCAGTGGACGGAAATCCACAACGCCATAATCAGAGAACTCAACGCATCATACGTGGACACCCTTCCCGTAGACAGAATAATGAGGGCAGGAATCGACGCCATGCTCGAAGACCTTGACCCGTACACGATATACATCCCCGAAGAAGAGAACGAAGACCTGCAGATGATGCTCTCCAAGACATACGGAGGTATCGGGGCAATCATATACAAGCAGGTCGACAGCAATGTTGTCATCAACGAACCCTACTACGGCTCCCCTGCCTACAAGAACGGCATCGTGAGCGGGGATGAAATCATTGCAATCGACGGCAAGCCTACCAAGGGGCTGGAGGCCGCAGAAAGCAGCGAAAGGATGAAGGGCAAGCCGGGCACCACCGTCACATTCAAAATAAAGAAAGTCCGCACAGGAGACACGCTCGACGTGCCGGTTGTCCGCGAGCGCATCCACATCCCCGACGTGGAATATGTGGGAATGCTCAACGACACGACAGGATACATCAAGCAGACCGGCTTCACGGAAAACGTGTCCGAAGAAATCAGGAACGGATACAACAACCTGAAGAAGCAGGGGATGACGAAACTCGTGCTCGACCTCAGGGGCAACGGAGGCGGCCTCATGAACGAAGCAATCCGCATAGTGTCCCTCTTCGTGCCGAAAGGCTCACTCGTGGTGTCTTCAAAAGGCAAGGACGAGGCATCCTACATGGAATTCAAGACCACCACGGAGCCGATAGACACGCAAATCCCTCTCGTGGTGCTGGTTGACGGGGGGTCGGCCTCATCATCCGAAATCGTCGCAGGAGCAATACAAGACCTCGACAGGGGCACAATCATGGGCACAAGGACCTTCGGCAAAGGGCTCGTGCAGTCGGTAAGGCCCATCGTCTATAACGGCCAGCTCAAGGTGACGACGGCCAAATACTACACCCCGAGCGGAAGATGCGTGCAGGCAATCGACTACGCCAACCGGAATGAGGACGGCAGCGTCGGCCACATACCGGACTCCCTCACACACACTTTCTACACCTCCAAGGGACGCCCTGTCAAGGACGGGGGCGGAATCACTCCGGACGTGGAAATTGAAGGCCAGTCATACAGCAGGCTCGTGTATTCCCTCGTGCTGAACGGAATCATCGACCAGTTCGTGCTGGACTTCGTGAGGGAGCATGACTCAATCCCGGCACTCGACGACTTCCGCATGACAGACGAAATGTTCGAAGATTTCATCGCATTCGCCAAGACGCAGGACTTCGACTACAGGAGCAGTGCAAAGACCCTTTTCGACCAGATGAAGAAAGAACTTGAAAAAGACGGCCTCGCCGAATCCATGTCAGACGAACTTGACGGACTCGAAAAGGCCCTGGAAATGGACAAGGAACAGTTCATCCGGCTGAAAAAGGACGAAATAGTGCCTTTCATCGAGGAAGAAATCGCCATAAGGTACTACTATCAGGAAGCCGGCATCAAGGTGCGCATCAGATACGACGACCAGCTGAAGAAAGCATTGGAATCGCCTCTCATCTGATGTGCGACTGACAGGACGCACAATGCCAAACATCAAGACCAACTACGCCTACAACCTCATCAACACGGTATCGGGTCTGCTGTTCCCGTTGCTGACATTTCCCTATGCCGCCCGTGTTCTGCTTGCTGACGGAGTGGGTCAGGTGCAATTCTTCTCGTCCATAATCTCATACATAGCCCTCTTTTCCGGGCTGGGCATACCGCTCTACGCAATCCGGGAAATAGCCAAGCACAAGGACAATGCAGACATGCAGGCAAGGACCGCAGCGGAAATTCTCCTGCTGCACCTCTGCCTCACCCTCATAGGCTACGCCATAGTCGCAGTTCTCTGCCTTAGCGTAAACCAGATAAAGGAGGACATCCCGCTCTTTCTGGTGCTTAGTCTCCAATTGGTTTTCACGGTGATAGGCTGCGAATGGTTCTACCAGGGCATAGAAGAATTCCGGTACATCACAATCCGCAACCTCATCGTAAAGACCGTTGCCGCCGCATGCCTTTTCCTGATAGTCAAGGACAAGGACGACCTCATGCAATATGCCGCATATACGGTCATCGGCACCGTCGGGAACAATGTCTTCAACTTCATCCGCCTGCGCAAATACCTCCGGCACCGTACAGGCAGCCTCTCCGGGCTGAACATCATACGCCATATCAGGCCTGCACTGCGCATCTTTGCGCTCAACCTCATTTCGAGCATATATGTGAACCTCGACACGGTGATGCTCGGTTTCTTGTCCGGAGCGACAGCCGTCGGCTACTATACCGGAGCCACGAAACTGACAAGGATGCTCCTCAGCATCATCACGGCATTGGGAACGGTCATGATTCCGAAAATGTCGCATCTTCATGCCTCCGGCAACAGGGAAGAATTCAACCGCCTCGCCGGGAAGTCGCTGTCATTCGTCAATTTCCTGAGCCTGCCTATGGCGGCGGGGCTCGCAATCCTTGCACCGAGCCTCATACACATCTTCTGCGGACCGTCCTACGGCCCTGCTGCAACAACCCTCAGCCTCATATCCCCGATCATATTTTTCATCTCCCTGTCCAACGTCACAGGCATACAGATACTCTATCCGCAGGGAAAAGAAAGGCTGATAATAATTTCCACACTCTCCGGTGCCGTGCTTAACCTCATCCTCAACTTTCTGCTCATCCCGCGTTTCCGGCAGGACGGGGCGGCGATAGCCACGGTCGCCGCAGAAATGACGGTGACGCTCATGCAAATCATCATAGCCCGCAAATACATCCCAGTCAGCGCAATATCATGGAAATACGCCAACTACTACATCGGCACCCTCATAATGTCCGCAGCGTGCATCGGACTTACAGCGCTGGATATGAACAATGTCCTCAACATCATCATAATACCTGTCTGCGGAGCATTGGTCTATGGCGTATGGCTCATTCTGCGCAAGGACAGGCTCATGACTGAAATACTGAAAGACTTGAAAATCTCATGAAAGAGTATGACTACCTGATTGTCGGTTCCGGCATCTTCGGAGCCACGTTTGCACGGCTGAAAAGCCGCGAAGGGAAGAAATGTCTCGTCATCGACAAAAGAGCCCACCTCGGAGGCAATCTCCACTGCGAAAGCGTCGAGGGCATAAACGTGCACAAATACGGGCCCCACATATTCCACACCTCGTCGAAACAGGTGTGGGATTTCGTGAACTCGATTGTGGAATTCAACCGCTTCACCAACTGTCCGCTTGCCCGCTACAAGGATGAACTCTACAACCTGCCTTTCAACATGAACACCTTCCGGCAGATGTGGGGCGTGCGCACTCCGGAGGAAGCCCGCACAATCATCGAAAGACAGAAACAGGACGCCCTCTCCGAAATGGAGGGGAAAGGGCATACCGGGCCGGAAAACCTTGAGGAGCAGGCAAAACTGCTCGTCGGGAACGACATTTTCGAGAAACTCATTAAGGGCTACACTGAAAAGCAGTGGGGGCGCAGATGCAGCGACCTTCCGCCTTTCATAATCAAACGGCTACCGGTAAGACTGACATACGACAACAACTATTTCAACGACAAATGGCAGGGAATCCCTGCCGGAGGCTACAACAGGCTGATTGACGGGCTTCTCGAAGGTGTCGAAACCAGGACAGGGGCAGATTTCTTCGAAGACAGGGACTATTGGTGCGGCCTGGCGGAAACAATTGTGTTTTCAGGAAAAATCGATGAATTTTACGGTTATAGGTTCGGAAAACTGCTTTACAGGAGCCTCCGTTTCGAGGAAGAAGTGTGGAACTGCCCAAACCTTCAGGGGAACGCCGTCGTGAACTATACCGACAGGGAAATCCCCTACACCCGAATCATTGAGCACAAGCATTTCGAAATGAGCGGGAATGAGGTCTATGACAATCCCAAGACCGTGATTTCAAAAGAGTACCCGTCGGAATGGACTGAAGGCATGGAACCGTATTACCCTGTCAACGACGAGGCCAACAACAGCCTCTATGCCCGATACAAAAATTTGGCTGACAGGGAAAAGAACGTTATATTTGGAGGACGCCTTGCCGAATACAAATATTACGACATGGCTCCGATAGTCGAGAGGCTTCTGAATGGAGAATACGAAAAACAGATATGACGGCGTAAAGATACTTGTCTGCTGCCACAAGTCCGATATGGCGGTCTCCGAACCGCCATATCTGCCGATTCATGTCGGCAAGGCCGTTTCCGGCCTGGACTTGGGCATCCCGGGCGATGACACGGGCGACAACATCAGCCGCAAGAACAGGTCCTGGTGCGAACTGACCGGCATATACTGGGCATGGAAAAATCTCCGTGACACGGAAATCATCGGGCTTTGCCATTACCGCCGATATTTCGATTTCCACGGGAAAATCAGGATGAGCCCGTACAAGGCATTCCCGTCGTCTGAAATCGGCAAAACGGATTTCAGCATCCCCGAAAAGGTTTTGGACAAGGTCAGAAAAGGCCACATTGTCGCCGCAAAGGAACGCGTCTATCCGAATTCGATATTCTGCGACTATGCCATAAACCATAACAGCGATGATTTCCGCACTCTCGAACAGGTCATCCGGGAAACGTGCGACGGGAAAATCCGGGAAGCATTCTTCGAAAGCACATACCGTTCCAACGGATTGTCGCACTTCAACATGTTCATAATGAGGCGGGAGGATTTCGACGAATATTGCTCATGGCTTTTCCCTGTTCTTGAGGAGACCGAACGCAGGGTAAACATCAGCAATTACAGCGATTATCAGAAAAGGATTTTCGGATTCATGGCGGAACGGCTGTTCAACGCCTTTCTTTACACGAAAAAAGGACGGGTCATGAAGTTCCCCGTCCTGTGGTTCAATGATGAACAGGCCCGAAAGCCTGCAAAAACTTTCCGCCATGCGCTCCTGCGCGTCATTTACC
Source organism: uncultured Bacteroidales bacterium (assembly GCA_944326375.1). Lineage (GTDB taxonomy): Bacteria > Bacteroidota > Bacteroidia > Bacteroidales > UBA932 > Cryptobacteroides. The sequence continues at coordinate 21,317 of CALVDU010000131.1, forward strand.
GCCTCTGCTTCTTCCCAATCCGCCTGCTCACCCGCCGTCCCTACTGAACTATTTGCGTTTGCGCTTCTTCTGCTCCTTAATTGCCTTCCTCACCTTCTCCTTCCGCGCAGCCTTGTTGCCCTGTCCGGGAGCAGTCTGCTTCGGCGCAGCCTCAGACTGTATCCGTTCTTCCGTCCCGGTCTCCACAAGCTCATAGTCAAGAAGTTTCTGCTCCAGGTTCGCCTTCTTCACTCGGATTTTCACGGCATCCCCGAGATTATAGACAATGCCTGTGCGCTTGCCGACTATCCGGTACCTTTCCTGGTCGAACTCGAAAAAGTCAGACTTGATGTCCCGCAGAGGCACCATGCCTTCGATTTTTGACGGCTCTGTCTCCACATACATTCCCCACTCCGTCAGCCCGGAAATGTGCCCTTCATACTCGAAGCCCACCTTGTCCTGCATGAACTCTACGAGCTTGTATTTGATGCTCGCCCTTTCGGCGTCAGCGGCTATCGACTCCCTTTCGGAAGCATAGCGGCACTGTTCCTCATACCAGTCCTTTTTCTGCGACTCCGCATTGTCCATGTACATTGCAAGCAGCCTGTGGACCATCATGTCAGGGTAACGGCGGATAGGCGACGTGAAATGAGTGTAATATTTGAATGCCAGTCCGTAGTGTCCGATGTTGTCTGTGCTGTATTTCGCCTTTGCCATTGTACGCAGCGACAGCAATTCTATCGCATTGAACTCCGGAGTGCCCTTCGCCTTTGCGAAAAGCCCGTTGAGTTCCTTTGAAATCTCTTTTCCTGAATTTGTAGGGCCCATTGTGTAGCCGAAATTCCCGATGAAGCCCCTCAATCCCTCCAGTTTCTCCTGGTTCGGCTCGTCATGCACCCTATAGACGAATGTCTTTGGCGTGGAACGTCTGCCCTTGCCGGAAGATGTCTTGCACCCTGTCGCCACAAATTCTGCGACGCAGCGGTTGGCAAGGAGCATGAACTCCTCTATGAGCCAGTTGGCTTCCTTTGAAATCTTCTGATAAACCCTTACAGGCTTGCCCTTCTCATCGACCTCAACCTTCATTTCCGGACGCTCGAAACTTATTGCGCCGGCAGCAAACCTCTTCTTGCGCAATTTCGAAGCCAGGTCATTCAGCGTGAGGACGGCCATTTTTATGTCGTCAGGTATGACGCAGCCCACATCGGCACCTTCGCCCATAGCAGACGCACCATGCTCCGCTGAATTGGCATGTTTGCCGTCGGTGCCGCCCTTGAGTTCCATTTCCATCGCCTTTTCCCCGGCATCTATTATCTGCTGGGCGGTCTCGTACGCGAACCTGTAGTCAGAGCGTATGACTGTCCTTCCGAACCATTGCGAAGCCACCCTTGCCAGCGGTGTCAGTTCAAATACGGCGGAGAAGCACAATTTTTCCTCATTCGGACGGAGCGAGCACAATTTGTTCGACAATTTTTCAGGAAGCATCGGCACCGTGCGGTCCACGAGATACACCGAAGTTCCCCTGTCATGCGCCTCCTTGTCCACAACGGAGCCGGGAGTCACATAATGTGTAACATCGGCAATGTGCACGCCCACCTCATAGTTCCCGTTGTCGAGTTTGCGGTACGAAATGGCGTCGTCGAAGTCCTTTGCGTCGACAGGGTCTATCGTGAAGGTCATTATGTCCCTGAAATCCCTCCTGTTCTTCAGGTCTTCCGGCGTGATTGCGTCGGAAATGCTGTCAGCCGCATTTTCAACCTCAGGCTCGAAACGGTACGGGAGTGCAAATTCCGCAAGGATTGCGTGCATTTCCGTATCGTTCTCACCCGGCTCTCCGAGCACATCCACAATGTGTCCCGTCGGAGTCGGGTCTTTCCTGTCCCATTTGTCAACGACTGCAGCCACTTTCATTCCCGAACGGGCCTGAAGTTCCTTGCGTTTGCCGTCCACCGTCTCATAGACTCCCAGCACGGAATATCTGTCCTCCCCTGTCTTGAGCAGACAGCCGGTATTGTCCGGCAGGGCTTCCGGATGGTCCGCAGCCCTGGTCTTGCGTTTCGACTTGTAGCCCACAGGAGCTGCCCCGAGCATCGGTATCACTATGTCATACGGCATCACGCGGCTCTGCATCAGCACCCATGCCTGCTCCCCTATCACATGCAGAATGCCCACGAAAGGCTTGCGTGAACGCTCCACCACTTCCCTGACTTCTCCTTCACGACGCTGCCTGTCGGTCTTTTCTTTCGTCACCGCCACTCTTACCGTATCCCCGTTCAGGGCTCCCATCGTCTTGGATGCCTTGACGAAGATGTCGTCTTCCTCGCCTTCCACTATTATGAAGGCATATCCCTCCCGGGTCATCTGTACTCTTCCGACAAATTCCGGACACGGTTTCCTGGACTTTTTGCCCTTTCCGTTGCGGCGTCGATTCCTGTTTACCATAACTTTTTGATTTAACTGCTGCAAATTTAGCATTATTTGCGAAAATTCCACGCTGTCAGTTTTTTTCATTATCTTTGCAGGTTAAAATTGAATCAACGAAAGTACATTAAAAATAATTGACATGAACAGAAAAGTCATTCTCATGATCCTCGACGGCTGGGGCGAGGGCAAACACGACTGGACAAACGCAATCTTCACGCAAGGAGCACCATACATCGAATCCCTGCGCGAAAAATATCCTTACGGCTTCCTTCAGGCAAGCGGAGAATATGTCGGACTCCCTGACGGACAGATGGGCAACTCGGAAGTGGGACACCTCAACCTCGGCGCCGGCAGGGTCGTATATCAGGACCTCGTCAAAATCAACATGGCCTGCAGGGACCACAAGCTCCTCGAAAACGCCGAAATCAAGGCGGCATACGACTATGTCGCAAAGACAGGAAAACAGCTCCACTTCATGGGACTGACCTCAACCGGAGGCGTCCACAGCTCACTCGAACACGTATATGAATTCCTCGCAGTGGCAAAGCAGTACAACCTCGACAAAGTATTCGTGCACTGCTTCATGGACGGCCGCGACACCGACCCGAAAAGCGGGAAAGGCTTTGTTGAGGCGCTTGAGCAGAAAATGGCAGAGACCACAGGAAAAGTGGCATCAGTCTGCGGAAGATACTATGCAATGGACCGCGACAAGAGGTGGGAAAGGGTAAAGCTCGCATACGACCTCCTCGTCAAGGGCGAAGGCGAAAAGAGCACGTCTGCCACTGACGCAATCCAGGCATCCTACGACAACGGCGTGACCGACGAATTCATCAAGCCGATAGCAATCACAGGCGCAGACGGCAACCCTGTCGGAACAATCCAGGAGGGCGACGCAGTCATATTCTTCAACTTCCGCAACGACAGGGCAAGGGAAATCACCGCAGTCCTCACCCAGAAAGACATGCCGGACTTCGGAATGAAGACAATTCCTCTCCACTACTGCTGCCTCACCCCATACGACGACAAATTCAAGGGACTCCACATTCTCTTCGACAAGGAAAACGTGCAGGAAACCCTCGGAGAAGTCGTTGCAAAGGCAGGAAAGCACCAACTGAGAATCGCCGAGACCGAAAAATACGCACACGTGACATTCTTCTTCAACGGCGGACGCGAAACCCCGTTCGAAAATGAGGACAGAATCCTCGTGAACTCCCCGAAAGTCGCAACCTACGACCTGCTACCTGAAATGAGCGCACCGGAAGTGACCGAAAAACTCGTGGAAGTCATCAAGACCGGAAAGGAAGACATGATAATCCTCAACTTCGCCAACGGCGACATGGTAGGACACACCGGAGTCTTCCCGGCAATCTGCAGGGCTGTCGCAAGGGTCGACAGATGCGTCAAGGAAGTTGTAGAGACCGCCATAGCAAACGGATATGCAGTCCTGCTGACCGCAGACCACGGAAACGCAGACCACGCATTCAACGCAGACAGCACCCCGAACACGGCCCACTCGCTCAACCCTGTACAGTTCATAGCCATCAACACGGGTGCCGAAAAGGTTGAGGACGGGAAACTCGCCGACGTGGCTCCTACGATCCTCAAACTCATGGGAATTCCGCAGCCGGCAGCGATGACCGGCAAACCGCTGATCTGACATTGGAAAATTCCATCATAATAATTTGAAAGGAGGGCAGACGCTCTCCTTTTTTATTGTTTTTTTATGACTTTTCATTGCTTTTTAATGACAATTCATTGCCAACAATTAAAATTTTACTAAAATTCTGGATAAACCGGTTGATTTTTATTTGAATTTTACTACTTTTGCTAAATAATATTTTTGGAATAAACATGTTTATCCGCTTTTACTCTAAACTGAACCATTTTTTTTTGACAGAGCAACCGCCCCGACGATCGTCGGGGAAAGCAAAACCCGGTCAATCACCGATAATCCTATAATTCATCCAATCATATAATAAAAACTGACTTACCTATCACCGCCCTATCAACAACTAAACAAACACTGACAATGACAAGGCTCAATGTACTCATGAGGGGAGGGTTACTATCCTCCATCGCATGTATCATCTTTTCTTTTAGCATTTTCGGCTGCAACACCAATACAGCCTCCAGCGAACTTGTGGCTGTCCTGGACATTCCGGAAAATGTGACAGTCGATGCCGGGACCATGGAAATTTCATTCCGTATTGTAGCAGGCATGGCTCCCGAACAGACCGACAAGCTTGTATTGGAAGGAAAAGAAGGCAACACGGAATGCGGCTTCAATTCGGTTACGGACAGGTACGTCTATGCTACCCTTC
>CALVDU010000132.1 GCA_944326375.1 uncultured Bacteroidales bacterium
CATGGGCTACAGTTATATCCGCACCAAGAACAAGGTGGCGGCCATGGGCGCATTCAAGGATGCCTCGACGCGGGATTTCGATCCGAGAATCAAGGAAGATGCCTATTTCAATTATGCCAAGTTGGCCTTTGACCTCAACAACGACGCTTCGGTCTTCCAGGACTATCTGAAAATATGGTCCGACAGAAGCAAGGGAGACCAGATATACAGTTACATCGCTCTTGCGGCCCTGTACAACAGGGACTATGAAGGTGCCGTGCAGGCTTATGACCAGATAGATGAACTGGATGCCGACATGAAGGACAATTACATGAAGGCAAATTATCTGAGGGCGCATGAACTGATCGGGAAAGGTTCGTACAGGAGTGCGGTCCCTTATCTCAAGGCGGCGGCATACTATTCCGACAGACGGACGGCCTTCAACCAATTGTCCCGGTACTGGCTCGCGGAATCCTATTACCGCAGCGGGAATTTTGCCGAATCAGAATCGGTATTCACGGATCTGTACAACACTTCCGCACTTTATGGAATGGAGGAATCCTCTACGGTTTCCTACAACATAGCCTGGTGCAATTTCAAGGAGGAGGACTATGCCGCTGCGGCAAAATGGTTCTCGGACTATCTCGGCAGCGGAAACGTGAAGTACCGCAAAGAGGCGACGCTGCGTTACGGGGATTGCCTGTTCATGCTTGAGAAATACGGCGAGGCTGCGGAGTCCTACAAGAAAGTGATGAAGGACTATCCTGACGTTAATGACATCTATCCATATTACCAGGCTGCGCTGTCGTGCGGACTGGCAGGGGACAATGACGGCAAGATCGGGCTGCTTTCGACCGTATGGAAGGCTTCCCCGTCTGCCATGCTTTATCCTGAAGCGATGTTTGAACTCGGCCGTTCCTATGTCAGGGCCGGAAAGGACGACATGGCGGTGGACTGTTTCAATGTCCTTGCAGCCGGAGTAAAGGACAGTACCTTCATCGCACGGGCGTACATCGAACTCGGAATGATATACAGGAACCGTTCGGACAACGAAAAGGCCCTGCAGTGCTACAAGAAAGTAGTAGAGGAACTCCCGATGAACGAATATGCCGAATCCGCCCTGCTCGCGATAGAGTCGATATACAAGGCCGAAAACGATCCGGAAAAATATCTTGCCTATATAGACAGCATAGGCAGATCCTCCCTGAAGACGGAAGACGAGAAGGAGATGATGATATTCAATGCAGCCGAACAGAACTATCTGTCGGAGAACTACAACAAGGCGATTGTCTCCCTCCAGTCGTATATGGACAAGTATCCGGGAGGTAAAATGATGGTCGCTGCTGAATTCTACATGGCGGAATGCTACAAGAACCTGGGACAGCCGGAGACTGCGTGCGACCATTATTTCAAGGTCATCGAAACGGGTAGCGGCTCATATCTCGAAATGGCCCTGCTCAATTATTCCGCCCTGTCCTATTCTCTCCAGAAATACAAGGATGCCTATGACGCGTATTCGTCCCTGTATGAAAGTGCCGGACTTGAGAACAACCGCTTTACAGCCCTTGTCGGCATGATGAGGTCGGCGTACGGCGGCAAGGATTACGAGGCTGCCATCAGGGCGGCGGCGATGCTTAAGACGGAAGTGAAATGCGACGGAGACTGCGTGCGTGAAGCCGATTACGTGTCGGCGAAGTCATACCTTGCCACGTCGAGGCGAGAGGAGGCGTTTGCCCTTCTGACTTCACTTTCGGCGGAACCTGACACACCGGAAGGTGCCGAGGCTTCTTATCTGCTGATTCAGGATGCCTATGACAGGGGCGATTTCGAGGATGTGGAGAACAAGGTCTACAGTTTCTCCGATTCCGGGACGGCCCAGGCATACTGGCTTGCCAAGGCTTTTGTGGTCCTCGGAGATTCGTTCGTCGAAAGAGGTGACCTTGAGCAGGCTAAGGCGACATTCCAAAGTGTCGAAGACGGCTACAGCCCTCAGGAGGGTACATCCGACGACATCCAGGAAAGCGTCAGGATGCGTCTTGAAAAACTTGAAACACTGATGAATTCCCCTGCTACGCAGGAACAATAAAGGAAAATACATGGGAAAGAAAACCGTCATATTTCATACGGCTGCTGCGGTCGCCCTCATCTGCAGCGGCATTGCAGCGTCCGCACAGGATCTCAATCCTACGGTAGAAGTGTCGAGGCGGTACGAAGGCAGCCTGATGGAAGTCCACAAGCCTGTCATGGGAATGGCTCTTCCGGACAGCGTGGACAAGTTCAATTTCGATTTTGACTATTCTGTCTTTGAAAATCCGTTCAGGAGTTCGTACGAGTTCAGTCCCGCCATGCTCAACATAAATCTCGCCCCTGATGCGGGCGGAGGACGGAAACTGTACTTCAAGGCCGGTGCCGGATACTCTTTGCATCCGGCTCTGGATCTTGTTTGGACTCCGGTGGCCAAAGGCGGGTTCAGCATGTCTGTATATGCTTCGCACCGTTCCTATTTCGGCAGATACAGGTCATTGTCCCCGTCAGTGTCCGGGGACGGCATGTTGGGGATTACCGGAGACGGGGGCTCATTCTCGGGACATGATGCCCTTTCGTCGGCAGGCATTTCCGGGTCATACGACTGGAAAAGAGGAGGCCTGTATTTTGATGCCGGATATTACGGCACTGCATTGAAAGACACCCTGCTTTCCCGCAACTATGACGGGGTTGACATCAAGTTCGGGGTATTTTCCAAGGACAATACGGGAGACCGTTTCATCTATAAGGCCGATGTCGCCTACCGTTATGCGGAAGACAAGGTGAGGCTTTCGGGCGATGCCGGAAAAGTCTGGCTCGGCGAGCATGACTTCAGTTTTGATGCCGCTTTCGGAAAAGCATTCAAAGAATGCCATTCCTTATTCGCCGAAATGGGCTTCGACATGGCATCATATCCGGGCCATTTCGGTTCCTTTGCCGGGACGGCATCCCTGACTCCGAAATATGCATACGTGAAAAACCGCTGGAGAATCGGCGCCGGCGTCCGTTTTGCCCTGCTTTTCAGGGACAATGCTCCCGGAACGCCTGTCCCGATGAACACCCATGGAGGACAGGTCGTATATCCGGACGTGGACATTTCGTTCGAGGCCATCAGGCGCCACATGGACATATATCTTGAAGTGGGTGGCGGACCGGACATAAACCGGTATTCATCCCTGCTCGGAAGCAACCGTCACATTGTGCCTGTCTACAACCCGTCCGGGATGCCTCTTGTCGACAGCAGCGAAGAACGCCTGTCAGCGACTGTCGGGCTCAGGGGCAATATCGCTTCGAGATTCAGATATGACCTTAAGGCGGGATATGCCAATCTGGCCAATTCTCCGCTGGAAATGGTCTATGCCGAAAATTCCGGAACGGGAGAGGCTCTGTACAGGGCAGGCCTTGGCTATTCGTCATATCAGAAGTTCTTTGCCGGTCTGGATTGGGCATGGGTGTCCCAGGATGTCGAGGCTGACGGATATTTTGCCTATACCGCCACTGACGTGAAATCGCGTTCAGACTATCTTTTCGCCCCGGCAGCCTTTTCCGGATATGCCAGAATACTCTACAACTGGAACGGACGGATCAGGGCAGGGGTCGACTGCGGATTCTCTTCACGGCGGACAGGAGGCATTCATGCGTCTGATCCTGCGCTGCAGCAGTCCGGAAGGCTTGTCGTCCCCGGGTATGCGGATCTCGGTGCATATCTTGAATTTGCCATGACGCGCAAGTTCTCGCTCTGGTGCAGGGGAGGGAATCTGCTCAACTCAACCATCCAGAGAGTGCCTCTCTATGCGGAAAGCGGGATTTATTTTACGGCGGGAATTTGCTTGAATTTGTGATAAAATGATTAAATTTGTCCGTTTAATATTTTTTGGACAATGAACGGGAACGAAGAGAACAATACGAATGCGGAAAGCCAGTATTCCGCGAGCAGCATCCAGGTGCTCGAAGGGCTTGAGGCAGTGCGCAAAAGACCTTCGATGTACATCGGCGACATCGGGGAGCGCGGTCTGCATCATCTTGTTTATGAGGTGGTTGACAACAGTATCGATGAGGCTCTCGCCGGATGGTGTACCGACATAGAGGTAACAATAAACGAAGACAATTCCATAACGGTCAAGGACAACGGTCGAGGCATACCTACCGGGATGCACGAAAAGGAACATAAATCGGCTCTTGAAGTCGTGCTGACCGTCCTTCATGCGGGCGGAAAGTTCAGCAAGGACAGCTACAAGGTGTCCGGAGGTCTTCATGGCGTGGGCGTATCCTGCGTGAATGCCCTCTCTGACTACCTCAGGGCCGAGATTCACAGGGAAGGGAAGATTTTTGTGCAGGAGTATTCCAAAGGAAAGCCGAAAGCCGACGTGGCAGTGGTAGGAGAGGCTTCCGATACGGGGACAATAATCACATTCCATCCTGATGCCGAAATCTTTACGGTCACGACGGTCTACAAGTACGAGACTCTTGCGGCAAGGCTCAGGGAACTCGCTTACCTAAACAAGGGCATACGCCTGACACTTACCGACCGCAGACAGCATGCCGTGGACGACAACGGTAACCCTACCGGGGAATTTGTAAGCGACGTGTTCTATTCCAAGGAGGGGCTGAAGGAGTTTGTGGACTACCTCGATGCCGGGGCCGAAAAACTGACCGAAACTCCGATTTACCTCGAAACAGACAAGATAATCCCTATA
>CALVDU010000133.1 GCA_944326375.1 uncultured Bacteroidales bacterium
CTCCTATGGCAGAAGTTCTCCACAACAATTTGGCCGATATAGAGGCTTCGGACGTGCATGCAAGACTTGGTCTGGAAAAAGGAAAATACATTCTCCTGTCTGCGCACAGGGAGGAAAACATTGATACTGAAAAGAATTTTCTTTCATTGTTCAAGGCAATCAATGCGATGGCAGAAAAATATGATATGCCGATTCTTTATTCGTGTCATCCGCGTTCACGGAAACGTCTTGAATCAAGCGGTTTCAAGTTGGACAGGCGTGTAATTCAGCATGAGCCTCTTGGTTTTCATGACTACAACTGCCTTCAGATGAATGCCTTTGCGGTGGTTTCGGATTCCGGTACTCTTCCGGAAGAGAGCAGTTTCTTTACAAGTGTGGGGCATCCGTTCCCGGCGGTGTGCATAAGGACTTCCACGGAACGTCCTGAAGCTCTTGACAAAGGGTGTTTCATTCTTGCCGGGATAGATGAACATTCGCTTTTGCAGGCAGTGGATACTGCGGTGGAAATGAACCTCAACGGCGACAACGGTATCCCTGTTCCGAATTATGTGGATGAAAACGTGTCCACAAAGATTGTGAAGCTCATTCAGAGCTACACCGGCGTTGTAAACAAGATGGTCTGGAGAAAATTTTGACAAAATGAATATTTTACTTGTTACACAAAATTTTTCTCCTGAAAATTTTAAAAGTAATGATCTTGCTTTTGAATTGCAGAAGCGAGGTTATAATGTTACCGTACTTACAAGTATCCCAAATTATCCTCAAGGAAAATTTTATAAGGGATATGGGATATTTAGCAAACGTAAGGAGGTAATAAATGGAGTGAAGGTATTGAGGACGCTCGTCATTCCCCGCGGAAACGGCGGTGGTGTGATGCTTGCTCTTAATTATCTGAGCTGGGCATTTATAGCGTCTGTTTGGGCTTTTTTTATGGCTCTGTTTCATAAATATGATTTGGTCTTGGTTCATGAAACATCTCCGATAACACAGGGATTCCCGGCATTGGTAGTTAAACTGATAAGACGGTGTCCGATATTCTTTTGGGTTTTGGATTTGTGGCCGGAGAGTCTTCAGGCGGCAGGAGGAATCAACAATAAATATGTTCTCGGCTTTTTTACTTGGGTGACAAGACTGATGTATTCGAATTCACAGAAAATATTGGTCAGCTCCAAAGGGTTCAAAAATTCTATTTTGGATAAAGGGGATTTTGAACATAAAATTGTTTATTTCCCGAATTGGGCGGAGGATGTATTTGACAATCCCCCTGTATTGACAGAAGACCAGCAAGCGGTTGTGAATAAACTGCCTGACGGCTTTAAGGTCATGTTTACAGGCAATCTAGGCGAAGCCCAGGATTTTGACCATGTGTTAGAAGCGGCGAAGTTGTTGAAGGAAAATAAAAGAATTAAATTCATCCTGATTGGCGATGGCAGAAAGCGGGCATGGATAACAGAATTTATTGACCAAAACGGGTTGTCCGATACGGTATTTTGGATGGGGCGTTATCCTATAGAATTGATGCCGGCTTTTTGCAAATGTGCAGATGTTTTGTTTTTGTCTTTGAAGGATGATTTTATCTTTTCGTTGACAGCACCTGCAAAACTTCAGTCCTATATGGCTATGAAAAAGCCTATATTGGCAATGATTAATGGTGAAACTCAGAATATCATAAAAGAAGCCGGTTGCGGGTTGTCTGTGAATGCTGGAGATTATAAGTCTTTTGCAGATAATGTTTTGAGATTAAGTGTGAGTCCTGATTTAGAACAATTTGGGATTGCCGGATATGAATACTATACCGAAAATTTCTCGAAGAGCAAGTGCTTTGATAAATTGGAAGTTTTGATAAAGTCCATATAATTCAGTTCTTTTTGTGTTTTTGGTAATTAATACAAAACATTGTAAAAGGATTTGATAAAATATACTAGCACAAATGAATACATATTTAACCTACGGAATTATTTTCGTGATTCTGCTTATTTTGGAGTTGGTGTACTTCAAGATTGCTGATAGATTTAATATTATTGACAAACCAAACGAGCGGTCATCACATTCGAGCGTTGTATTGCGTGGTGGAGGAATTATCTTTTTGCTTGGGCTATGGATATGGTGGGGATTTGCTTTGGCTGGTGCATTCCCGGAATCTTCAATTGCGGGAGATTCTCAAAATGCTGCAGGATTTGGAATTACTTCATATCTTTGGTTTCTTGTGTCGGTGACGCTTATTGCCGGGGTGAGTTTTATAGATGATATCCGCTCTCTGCCTGATAGCGTGCGTTTGCTTCTCCAATTTGTGGCGATGATTATGATGTTCTATCAGCTGGACATTCTACATTGGAATATGTGGTGGATTGTCGCCATTGCGCTTATCGTCTTTGTCGGTGCAGCAGATATAATTAATTTTATGGACGGCGTGAACGGCATTACAGGCGCTTATGCCATGGCGTCGCTGATTCCGCTCGCCTTGCTTAATGTAAGCCCTTCGACAATGGGTTTTGTTGACCAGTCGTTGATTTACGTGGTGATATTGGCGGACATTGTATTTTGTATCTTCAATTTCCGTCCAAAGGGCAAAGCGAAGTGTTTTGCCGGAGACGTCGGGTCGATTGGTATGGCGTATATTCTATTGTTTTTAATAGGCTTACTTATTCTCGCTACGTCAGATGTGACATATCTGATTTTTTTGTTGGTTTATGGCGTGGACGGTGTGTTGACAATTTGTCATCGTATTCTCTTGCATGAGAATTTGGGTGAGGCGCATCGTAAACATGCTTATCAGTTGATGGCAAATGAATTGAAAATCGGGCATGTGAAAGTGGCGTCGTTTTACGCATTGTTACAATTGCTTATTTCTTTAGGATTCGTCTATATTTGTCCTGTATTGGCCTCTTCTTTTGGACTTTCGTTAGTGGCTTGGCATTGGATATATCTTATTATAATGCTAATGGTGCTGGCGCTGGCTTATACGCTATTTATGAAAAAATATTATCATTTACATGAAGAGTATCTTGCCTCATTAAAAAAGTAGTGATATGATTGAAATCGATAATAAACTTATATCAGACCTGTTTGAGCAGGCAAAAAATAATCCACGCTTGCGTCAGAATTATGATTTGCGTACTTCATCAGAGGACAATAGTCAGCGTATGCTCAATGCGCTCTTGCCCGGAACGGTTGTACCAATTCATCATCACCCTAAATCAAATGAGAGCGTCATCTTGATTTGTGGCAAAGTTGCAGAAATTATTTATGACGAAGAAGGAAACGAGCTTGAACGTTATTATTTGGATTCAACTGTCGGCAATTTCGGCTGTATAGTTCCGGATGGCGCTTGGCATTCTGTCGAAGTCTATGAACCGTCTGTCATATATGAGGCCAAGGATGGTCGTTATGGTGGGGACGGCAGTGAGACACTTGATGATTTTAAGGCAAAGTTGAAATAGACCGAAGCGCAACTTGATCAAGAGGTCTGCCTCATTAGGCATAGTCTGAAAACAAAATCAAGATTCTTAAGGGCGATAGCTTCATTTTCGAGGCAAAGGACAAAGCCTATGATCCGAACAGGACGGAGGATTTTTTGACTGAGATGTGGCGGGATTATGTTTTGGTGACATAGAGACTTCGCTGGATATAATAAAAGATGTCATTTTCAAAAAAATGGTAGAAACTTAAATAAAAGAAATCCTTGTTAAAATTTTTGAAGATTTTTTTGAATAAAATTTTCTGTATTTTATTTTGCCTAAAAAATTAAAATAAACTGCAAGCCGAGCGCGATCTTGAAGCATGCAAAAAATATCTGAACTATACCGGTATTATCGCCTGAAAGGCATTCTTGGCAAGGTGCTGTTGAAAGTCCTGTCATTTTTCGGTGTCAAGTTGAGGATAACCTGCCAATATGCCAAGAAATTGACCCAGGATGTTGCAGAGAAAACATGTCTTCAATATAAGGTTTTGGTTCTTGATGATTTTGAGGGGCAGGCAGCCGTCAATCCTGAATGGTTTACAAAGGTAAAGATGCAGAAAATCCGTCAATGGATTTCCGTCGAGGGAAACTGTGCGTATGGAATTTATGATAATGAGATATTGGCGGCATACGGTTGGATTTCGTCCGAATGGATGGTCCACAAGGAAAAACTTCTGAAGCCCAATGTCGGATATCTGTGGGATGACTATACTCATCCGCTTTACCGCGGGAGAGGACTTCATGGGAAATTGGTGAAAATTCGGGAGGAGAACCTCCGAAGACTTGGAAAGAAACCAGAGTCATGAAATATCGGTAGATCTGTCATTGACTGTTGTCTTTTTCTTGCGAAATCGGATTGTACGGCGTACATTTGCATGCAGGTAACATTTAACCGCATCAATCATGGTAATAAAGGCAGTGATTCCCATAAGGAAAGGCTCCCAGAGAGTCCAGAACAAGAACATAAGGCCATTCGGAGGCACAACTTTGCTCGAAAACAAGATAAAGGTACTCAAGGAGACCGGTATCTTCGACGACATAATCGTCAACACGGACTCCGAGGAGGCCATTGAAATAGCGAAGGCGAACGGTGTGTCCTGGCACAGGAGAGAACCATATTACGCTTCTTCGGCATGTTCAGGGAGCGAATTTTTCCAGCACCTCGGCAAGGTAACCGACTGCGACGTGTTCTGTTATTGTCCGGTGACATCCCCGTTTGTGACGGTGGAGACCATGAAACGCTGCAAGGACCTGTATGAAGAAAAAATGTCGGAGGGATGCGACTGCGTTTCAACGGTTTCGGACGTGAAGGAGTTTCTCTGGCTCGACGGCAAGCCGATGAATTATGACAAGGAGAATGCCCCTAACAGCCAGAACCTTCCGGATGTCAAGGCCCTCAATTTCGGGTTCACCCTTGTGAAGAGGGAATCTCTCATCAAGAACCGTAACATCATAGGGGACCACCCGTTTTTTGTTACGACCTCTGGAATAGAGTCCATAGATATAGATACGCCTCTCGATTTCTACATTGCGGAGAAAATCTACAAGAAGGTGATTGTGGAAGGCCGGGACCTGTTGGATTAGGCTGAAATTTTTATAACTTTGCAAGGCATCCGCGAAATGCTTAACCGTGACATTGGATGCAGACTATAATCGGGAGCAGCCGGAAATTCCGGCATGTTTCACGAGGGTGAGCCGGACGTTGTTTGGCACACCCTCTTTCCATGAAAGACAACGGATTGGATATGAGACTTCCAGCAGAATGGGAACGACAGAGCGGCATCCAGCTTACATGGCCGCACAGCGATACGGAATGGTACCGGTTGGACAAGGTGCTTGAATGCTATGTGGACATAGCGTTCAACATACTCCGTTTTGAGCCGCTGATGATAGTGACCCGGGACATTGCTGAGGCAGAGTCCGACATCAGGCGGATTGCAGCCGGCAAGGGGCTCGACATCGATTTCGGCCGGATATCCTTTCATGAGGCCCCGCTCAATGACACATGGGCAAGGGACCATGGAGGAATAGCCGTGTATGGCGACAACGGCGAGAAGTATCTCTACGATTTCGTCTTCAACGGATGGGGGCTGAAATTCGCCTCCGACCTCGACAACCGGATTACAAAGAGAATCTTTGCCGACGGAGCATTCGAAGACGACGTGTATGGTGTGGACATGCGCCCTTATGTGCTTGAAGGCGGAAGCATAGATTCGGACGGACAGGGCTCAATGCTCGCCACGACGGAATGCCTCTGTTCGGAAAACAGGAACGAATACCTTTCGAAGGAAGAGATAGAGCAGGAACTCAAAGGTGCATTCGGGCTTCAGAGGATTCTTTGGCTCGACCACGGCAAAATCATCGGGGACGACACCGACAGCCATGTCGACATCCTGGCGAGATTCTGCAGCCCGGACACGATTGCCTACATGCAGTGCACGGATCCGGAAGATCCTCATTACGACGAGCTTGCGGCAATGGAAAAGCAATTGCGCAGTTTCCGTACCCTTGACGGGAAACCGTACAATCTCGTGCCGCTTCCTCTGCCAGACCCGCTCTACCTTGACGACTACAGGCTTCCCGCTTCATACGCCAATTTCCTGATAGTGAACGGGGGAGTGCTGTTGCCCGGCGCAGGTTCGGACAAGGATGAAGTCGCAAGGAAACGGCTGCAGGAGGCCTTCCCGGACAGGGAGGTTGTCGTAATCGACTGCCGTCCGCTTCTCTCCGGACACGGTTCCCTCCATTGCGTCACAATGCAGTTCCCCGAAGGGTATCTCCGACAAGACAACATAAAGGAATGACAATGAACATATTGAAAGTAGGAATGGTGCAGCAGGGCTGCTCGGACGACATCGCCGCCAACATAGAAAAACTGAAAAGGAACATCCGGTCCTGTGCCTCGCAGGGTGCACGGCTTGTCGTGCTTCAGGAACTGCACAATTCGGTGTATTTCTGCCAGACTGAAAATGCCTCGCTCTGCGATCTTGCAGAGCCGATTCCCGGACCTTCGACGGAGACTTTCGGCGCATTGGCGAAAGAGTTGGGCATAGTGCTCGTCCTGTCCCTGTTCGAGCGCAGGACTGCCGGGATCTATCACAATACGGCGGTTGTCATCGAAAAGGACGGCACCATCGCCGGAAAGTACCGCAAGATGCACATTCCCGATGATCCGGGATACTACGAGAAATTCTATTTCACTCCGGGCGACATCGGATTCCGGCCAATAGAAACTTCTGTCGGTACGCTCGGAGTCCTCGTATGCTGGGACCAATGGTATCCGGAGGCAGCGCGCCTTATGGCTCTGAACGGGGCGCAGATGCTGATTTACCCTACTGCCATAGGCGGAGTGGCCACGGATCCGGCAGAGGAACAGGAGGTGCAGCGCAACGCATGGCAACTTGTCCAGAGGGGGCATTCAGTGGCCAACGGACTTCCCGTGATTACCGTCAACCGGACCGGGCATGAATCCGACCCTTCGGGACACACGCCAGGACTCGATTTCTGGGGTACATCCTTTGCCACCGGACCCCAGGGCGAAATCCTCGCATCCTTCGGAAAGGATGAGGAAGGCGCAAAGGTTGTGGACATCGATCTCGACCGCACTGAATATGTGCGCAGAGGCTGGCCATTCTTCAGGGACAGGCGCATAGACGCATACGGCGACATTCTCAACAGATACGGAAAATGACATCATCATGGCAAATATAGGTACCACATTCACTAAATTCGGCAAGAAAGCCCTCCTTTGCGGCTCGGGAGAATTGGGAAAGGAAGTCGCCATAGAGTTACAGAGATACGGCGTCCAGGTAGTGGCCGTGGACAGATATGAAAACGCTCCGGCGATGCAAGTGGCAAACTCCTGCCACGTAATATCGATGCTTGACGGCAAGGCTTTGCGGGCTGTGATAGAACAGGAAAGGCCGGACTACATAATTCCGGAGGTGGAGGCGATTGCCACCGATGTCCTTGTGGACCTTGAAAAAGAGGGTTACAATGTGATACCGACCGCCAATGCCGCATGGCTTACTATGAACAGGGAAGGCATAAGGCGGCTCGCTGCCGAGACGCTCGGACTTCCGACCTCGAAATACCGCTTCGCATCGACGCGTGAGGAGTTTGATGCTGCCGTCGCCGAAATCGGCATGCCATGCGTTGTGAAGCCGGTGATGAGTTCTTCCGGTCATGGACAGAGCGGCATAAGGTCGGCTCGGGACATCGATGCAGCATGGCATGTTTCTCAGGAAGGCGGCAGGGCCGGCAGCGGCAAGGTGATTGTCGAGGGCTTTGTGGATTTCGATTATGAAATCACACTGCTTACCGTAAGGCATTGCGGCGGGACAACTTTCCTGAAGCCTATCGGGCATCATCAGGTGGACGGCGACTATCGTGAGTCATGGCAGGCTCAGGTAATGCCGGAAAAGGCCCTGAAGAAGGCTGAGGAAATTGCAGGAGCGATAACCGGGGCGCTCGGCGGCTACGGAATATTCGGTGTGGAACTTTTCGTGAAAGGGGAGGACGTGATTTTCAGCGAAGTGTCCCCTCGTCCTCACGACACGGGCATGGTGACGATGATTTCACAGGACTTGTCTGAATTTGCTCTACATGCGAGGGCTATTCTCGGCCTGCCTGTGCCCGAAGTGCGCTTTTACGGGCCTGCAGCATCCAAGGCCATTGTCGTTGAAGGAAATACCCGCGAATATGAGTTCTGCAATCTTGAAAAGGTGCTGGAAGAGCCGGGAGTGCAGATCAGGATTTTCGGAAAACCGGAAATATGCGGCCACCGCAGGCTCGGCGTGATTCTCGCCGTGGCCGATTCCGTTGCGGAGGCTTTGGCCAAAGTCAACAGGGCGTATGCGAAACTTCGAGTGAAAGTGTATTGACGTCAGCGTTTTGGCATTCCGATATATTATATTATTTTTGCAGCCTGAAATGTATTGTTAATTTGAAATTCTAAGGATGGCAAAAGCGGATTTGTTAAGGAGCATTTTTTTTGTTTGTGTGTCGTTGCTTCTGCTTTCGGGGTGTACCACGTCGAAACAAATTCTTTATTTCCAGGATATAGATACTGCTGAAATCGAGCGGATTGTGACCAATTACGAACCGTTCATAAAAAGAGATGACATCCTCAAGATTGTGGTTTCCGGTCCGGACAAGTTGGTTGTCCAGCCGTACAACCTTACGCTGGGGGAGATGACCGGATATTCGGCTTCAACCCAGCCTGAAAACGCCACATTGGAATACCATGTGGACAAGGACGGCTACATAGACTTTCCGGTGCTCGGCCGCATCAAAGTGTTAGGAATGACGAGGCAGGAACTCGTGAAATACCTTACGAAGGAACTGAAAAAGGAGGTCAAGGACCCTATCGTCTATGTTTCCTTCTCCAATTTCAAGGTAACGGTACTCGGTGAAGTCAAGAATCCCGGCACATACAACGTAACGTCCGAAAGGATCACGATCCTGCAGGCATTGGGTATGGCCGGAGACCTTAGCCTTACTGCAAGGCGTGACGGGATCATCCTCATAAGGGAGGAGAACGGGCTCAATACCCATATCAAGATAGACCTCAAGAAGAGCGACATCCTCAGTTCGCCGTATTTCTATCTTCAGCAGAACGACGTGATCTATGTGCCGGCGAGTGCCAACAGGGTGGCGACGGCTACATCCACAACTCTATGGAGTACGATACTTTCTGCAATTACTACTCTAATGTCAGTCGTATCAGTTTTATTCGCAACTGGTGCTTTTGGTAAACATTAATTGATAGTTATGGAAAACAATACAGGCGACATAAATACTCCCAATAGGACGAAAAAAGAAGAATCCTTGGATTTCAGGTACATAGTTGACGTAATCTGGGATCTGAAATACTGGATAATTGCGGCCGTTGTCGCTGCGCTTGCCATAGGCTATCTGTACGTAAGGTTCTCCACTCCCAAATATTCCCGTTCGGCAACCGTGCTCATAGCCAATGACAGGCAGAGCGGCGGGATGGGTTCTGAGCTTCAGCTGCTTTCCGACATTACCGGAATGCGTGCCAACGGCATCGTACAGAACGAGATATACATAATGCGTTCCCGGCCGCTGATGCAGAAGGTGGTGGATGACCTGAACCTGAATGTGAGGTATTTCTCGCACAGCCATCTGATGACGCACGAAATGTACGGCACGTCCCCGATTTCTTTTGAACTCGTGTCTGGAAGCCAGAAAAATCCGTATCCGACGGTATCGGCCGACATCCAGGTAAATGAGGACACGACTTCATATATAATAAAGAAACTGGTTTTCGTCGCAGATGCGGATGACGCAAAGCATCCGGAAAGAAAAGAATACAAGGGAAAACAGTATAATTTCGGCGATGCCGTTGACCTTCCGGACAACAATGTCATGATAATTTCCAAGTCCGCACTTTCGTCCAGGCTGGAACCGAAAAAGTACACTGTTTCGCACATTTCCCCAAAGAGGCTTGCAAAATCTTATAGTTCGAAACTTTCTGCAGGGACTACCGACTATAAGGAGCGGTCCAGTGTCATTACCCTGTCCCTTACCGACAACATTCCGGCGAGGGCGGACGACATACTGAATACCCTTATAGACAAGTACAACGCCGAATCAAAGGACTTCCTCAACGTGTCCACAAGGAACACATTGGCTTTCATCGACGAAAGGCTGGCGGAACTTGAGCAGCAGCTCGGCGACATTGAGACCGAAGCCCGTAACTACAAGATGGAAAACACTCTTGTGGATTTCATGTATCAGTCTCAGGCAAGCATTGCCAAGGGCACCGAGTACGAGAAGAAACTTTCTGAGGTGGGAATTCAGATGAAGTTCATGGAGATGATACAGAAATACATGTCCGACCAGGGAAGCCAGTACAGTTTGCTGCCGGCTGACATCGGCATTTCCGATTCGGGACTTTCTTCTGCCATCACGGAATACAACAACGTCGTCATGGAGCGCAGACGCCTTATGCTGAGCGCATCCGAGACCAACCCGAGGGTACAGTTGCTTTCTTCCCAGATAGAGGACATGAGGGATGCCATTTCGATGTCCGTGGACCAGTTGGCTGATGCTTATGCCCTGCAGTACAATACCATACTGGAGGAGGCAAAGGCGGAATATGCCAAGATGGCGGACATTCCGGGAAAACAGCTCGACGTGGCGAAGATAGAGAGGCAGCAGTCCATAGTGGAGCCTTTATACATCCTGTTGAGGCAGAAAAAGGAGGAAGCCCTCATATCCCTCAATGCGCAGACCGACAATGCAAGGATAGTGGAGCCGGCGGACGGTCCGGACCAGCCGGCGTCCCCGAAGCCGATGATGATATATTTCATGTGTTTCGTGCTTGGCTTCATCCTTCCTCCGGGGGTATTTTTCATCAAGGATCTTCTCAAACGCAAGGTGGCAAGCGTCAAGGATGTCACCGACAGGACAGATGTGCCTATCCTTGGAGTGATTCCTGTCACGAAAGACAGCACATTCGTGGTACAGGGCAGCAGGGACGTGCTGTCGGAGACTTTCCGGGCAGTCAGGGCAAACATCAGTTTCCTCAATGGCAAGGTGTTCCAGGTCACTTCTTCGATATCAGGAGAAGGGAAGTCCACCATTGCCGTCAACATTGCGATGACCCTCGCCTTTGCCGGACATAAGGTGCTTCTTCTTGAGACAGACCTCAGGAACGGTTTTGACTATAAATATTTCAATGTGCCAAAATCCTCAAAGGGACTTTCCACTTTCCTCAGCGGCAAGTCGGACCTGGAACAAGTGCTCTATACGGGATTGGGGCATGCGAATCTGGACGTGATATTGAGAGGTTCTGTCCCTCCGAATCCTAATGAGCTTCTTGCCGGCAAGGCAATGGAAGACCTTATAGCGTCGATGAGGGAGAGGTATGATTACATCATCTGTGATTCTTCTCCGTACATAATCATTTCGGATCCTCTTGTGGTCAACAAATATGTGGACGGCACCATTTACGTCGTGAGGTGCGGATATTCCGACTTGCGTTTCGTGGATGAGATAGAGTCTGCGTCCGAATCCGGAAGGCTCCGTAATCTGTCGATTGTCGTCAATTCGGTGAATTTCGGAGGAAAGACCTATGGAAGGACCGGCTATGGCTATGGATACGGTTATGGATACGGGGCCGACATTCTGAAATAAAATCCCGTTGACGTATATGTTTTCGTTTTTTACCAAAAACATCAGATTCAAGGATTTGCCATACAGGACTGACGTCCACAGCCACATTCTTCCCGGCGTTGATGACGGGTTCAGGGACATTGAAAGTTCCAGGACAGCTGTCTCCATGCTCGGCGAGATGGGGCTTACCCGCTTTGTGCTGACTCCCCACATATTTCCGGAACTCTATCCCGCCAACACGCCTGATGGGATAAGGGAAAGGTTCGCTTCAGTCCTGCCCCAGTTCGACGGTTCCGGTGCTGAATTCAGGATAGCGGGGGAGCACATGGTGCACGAGGCCTTCGAGGATGCCTTTGTGTCAGGAGCGGATGGCGCACTTGTCATGCCGGGAAACCAGATCCTGATAGAAATGTCGTATGCTTTCATTTCCAGAAATCTCAAGTCATCCATATTCTATCTGAATTCCATAGGTCTGAAGCCTGTCCTGGCGCATCCGGAACGTTATGTGTTCTATTCGAGGAATCTGCTGGAAATAAGGACGCTTGTGGAAATGGAATGCAGAATGCAGCTTAATCTGCTGTCGCTCGGCGGTCACTACGGGAAGACTGCAAAGGAGAAAGCCGAACTGATGCTGGAAAACGGGTTGTACACATACGCCGGTACGGATCTGCACGGCATTTCTCAGATTGCCATGCTGGAAAATCTTGAAATCCCGAAAAGGCTTGTTCCGGCAGTCGAAAAACTTATCGAAGCCAACGATTCCTTGTTTTGAGGCTACGCCAGTTTCTGCAGTTCATATTCCGTCCTGATCTTGTCTATGATTGCGCATACCAGTCCGTAAGTGCGGCTTCCTACCGTATAGTCGGCCGGGGTAATGAAATTTACCCTTTTCTGCCGCAGCAGTTTCTGCGCCGTCTTCTTCTTCTTTTCCATTGCCGGATTGTAGACTGCGATTGAATTGCCTCCGAACATCTTGACGATTTTCATGCACGGCACGTCAGTCTCTCCGTCCCCGAAATATATCATGTGGGTGAAAGGAATGCGCTTTTTTTCTTCGAGCTGGCTTTCGTTCACCCTCTTGTTGTCCCGGATGCTCAATATTCCCTTGTTTATCTTGAACAGGAACTGTGTCTTTGCCGTATAGTCCACGGCGACTCCCGGCCAGATGGCCTCCCCGTTTTCGTTGTACAGGAATGAACAGGCGAAGATTCTCTTGAATTCCCTGGCAATCGGTGTGCCTTCGATCATTTCCGCAAGACCCGACGAGTTGATGTAATGCTCTATCTTTACTCCACGGCTTTTCCCGTATCTCTTGACAGCTCCGAACCATTCCTTCACTCCGGAAAACAGTTCGATTTTTTCTCCGAATTTCCGGAAATCCTCTCTCCGAAGTTTTATGCCGGCCTTTTTCGCCTCGTCGAACATAAGTTTCATGTAGGCGAGAATGTTGCTGGCATCTTGGCCTTTGGCGATCTCGTCACTCATGCGCCAGAACTCTTCCGGACTCTTTCCTATTGCCTGGATGAATCCGAATTCCTGCATGTTGCCCGGGGACAGAGTCCCGTCGAAGTCATATATCAGTGCGACTATTGGTTCTTTTCTCATATCTTAACGTCGGTTCGACGAATTTATGTTGCTCAGGATTAAGAAATTCGTCGAACCGTCGTTAAGGATTTCTCCGAAATCCCTTTCTTCTTAATCCCCAGTCGCTATTGCGACAGCCCCTTTCCAAGGGGCGCCACCCTCCGCCACCTCCCTCGCCGGGAGGACCGTCGCAGAACGTTTTCTGCTCCTCAGAGGTAATTTTTATCTGCCATATATCATTTGTGTTTCATTACGGCGGCTACACCCGACCGGATCGTGGCCGCATAGTGCCGCAAGGTCTGTGTCGGGCATATTTCGAAACGGTGGAAATACCTGACGTTGTGCTTCCAGAAACTTATCGTCTTCCTTACCAGGTAAGGCTTGTCGAAATAGTATTTCCCTTTCTTGTATTGTCCGAAATTCCCTTCTTCGAAGATGAAGTCGTGGAATTTCACGGCTTTTTTCCTTGTCTTTTCGTCTGTTGCCGAGTCGGAAAAGGCCATTTCAGCGTCCATGCCGAGGTCCTCGCAGCAAAGCCGGCAGAAAAAGTCCCATTCCCTGGAAAGCCCGTACATCCGGAGCCTGCGCTGAAGTTCGGCCCCGTCGATTCTGTCATGCAGTTTCGTGAGGATGAGGCTCAAGTCGCACAATTGTCTCAGACCGATCCCTCCGGTCATGAAATGGTGAAAGGCATGCACGAACACGAAGAATGCGTTGAAAGTCGGCGGCGGTGTGAGAACAGGTTTCCCGCCAAGCATCACGGTGCTTGAAGTGTCCCTCAAGGAGGCGGTTTCCCATTCTTCGAAACTTTTGCTGCTTTCGCTGAGCTCGAACGCTATCTTGTGGAGTTCCACGGTGATTCCTCCCCATTTGAAGTTTATGTGCTTTATCGTCGGTTCGTTAACTTCGTCGACAATGCCCCATTGCCTGAACAGTTCCATGCTGCGACCGAAATTCTGCTTTCCGACATACAGGTCGATGTCGCCGCATTGCCGTCTGGAGGGGTCGGGATAGAGGGCGGCATTTCCCTGCCCTTTGAGGAGCACGGATCTTATGCCTTCGGCTGAAAGCCTTTCGGAAAGTTCTCCCGCCGCTGTGTCCAATTCTGCATTGAGTCTTTCGATTTTGTCGGCAAAGGCCATGAGCCTGTACAGCACCGGCAGTTCCGGGCGCATATCTTCGGGCAGGGTTACCAGACCGTCATATATGAGAGGTCCGACGGCCTGCATCCTTGCATACCCGAGAATCTTTTTCCAGTCCGTCTCCTTTTCGGCGAAAAGTTCCTTGTCGGCATCCTTTTCCCACAGTCCCGCCCTCAGCAGTTCCAAAAACTGAATCTGGGCCTTTTCCTCGGCCAATCCTTTCATGTACTTGAGTTCCATAAGTAATGTGTGGTAAAGCACATCAAAGACAAATATAACATATTTACGGCGTCAATCCTCTGATTTGGCGAATTTAATTTCCGTTTTTTGACAATTATTCCTAAATTGCATACAATATTGAAACTTCATATGCTATGAAACATTATCTGTCGAGATTTGAAGAGATGGTGAAAGCCCATTGGAATGACAAGGCATTGAGCAATTATCAGGGAGAATCGTTCACATTCGGAGAGTTGGCGACATATATAGAGAAATTTCACATATATTTCGAGGCGGCCGGCATAAAGAAAGGGGACAAGATAGCACTTTGCGCAAAGAATTCCGCACGCTGGGCGATTTCATTCCTCGCCGTGAACACGTATGAGGCAATCGTAGTGCCCATACTGGCCGATTTTCATCCGGAAAGCATAAATTCTCTTGTGGACCATTCCGAAAGCCGTCTCCTCATTACGGACGACGATATATGGAAGAAGCTCGACATCACTAAAATGCCGCTAGTGACAGGCGTGTTCTCGACAGACGGTTTTGCCCTGGTCTACTGCAGCGACGAGAAACTGCAGAAGGCGAAAGATTCCCTTCCGGAACTGTTCCGCTCAAAATATCCTGACGGATTCACGAGAGAGCATGTCTCATATCCGATAGACAACGACAAGGACATAGCCATAATAAATTATACGTCCGGGACCACAAGTGCTCCTAAGGGAGTGATGATAAGGTTCGATTCCCTCAGTTCCAACGTGGAGTTCGGAATAGACTTCATGCCGTGCGGACCTGGAGACAACATCGTGTCGATGCTCCCTATGGCGCACATGTACGGCATGGTGTTCGAGTTTCTGTATCCGATTTGCGGCGGCGTGACGATAAATTATCTCGGGAAGGCTCCTACCCCGTCCCTTCTTCTGGGGGCGATGGCTGCCATAAAGCCGTATCTGGTAATTACGGTCCCTCTCGTGATGGAAAAGATTTTCAAAAGTGCCGTGCTGCCGGTGCTGAAAAAGCCTACAATTAAGGCCCTTGTCAGGATTCCTGGAATAAACAGGATAATATTCAATAAGATACATGACAAGTTGATGAATGCCTTCGGAGGGAAAGTCCGCTGCATAATCATGGGAGGCGCAGCCCTTAATCCGGAAGTGGAGGCATGGTTCAAGAAATTCAGGCTTCCGTTTACCGTCGGTTACGGCATGACAGAAGGGGCTCCGCTTTTCGGATATGAAGACTGGAGGCACTTTGTCCCTCATTCCTGCGGGAAGAAGGTGGACCGCATCGACATAAGAATTGACTCTGAAGACCCGCAGCATGTCGTCGGGGAAATACAGATCAAGGGTACTAACGTGATGGAAGGATATTACAAGAATCCAGAGGCGAGTGCGGCTGCATTTACCGAAGACGGCTGGCTCAGGACCGGGGATCTCGGGGTCATCGATGCCGAGGGCAACATTTTCATAAGAGGCCGGAGCAAGAACATGATACTTTCTTCCAATGGACAGAACATATATCCTGAAGAAATAGAGGCTGTCCTGAACAATCAGCCGTATGTCCTTGAATCTGTGGTTGTGGACCGTTCGTCGAAACTTGTCGGGCTCGTGTACATGGACAAGGAAAAGATGGAGAAGGACGGAGTGGATTCCGCTGCGGCCATATCCGGTGCCCTTGCGGCGGTAAACAATGAAATGCCGGCGTACAGCAGGCTCTCTTATCTTGAAGAACAGAAGGAGCCTTTCGAGAAGACCCCTAAGATGAGCATCCGCCGTTTTCTCTACAAATAGTTTTCAGTCACCTCTTTTAGTCTTATTGCAACGCCCCGTTATCCTTTTGCATCTATTGTGCTGTACGAAAAAAACGGACGGCATGAATGCTTTTGAACGGACTGTACTGCTGCTGACAATGACTCTTGCGGGCTTCGTGTCCGCTGCGGCGCACCCGCGGGACAGGGGCTTTGAACTCAGGCGGCACGAACTTACGGTTTCTGCCGGAATTTGTCCCGGAAGGTACGCTTTCGGCTACAACCATACCACTCCATTTTCGCACAGTACCCTCTCCGGAGCGTACGAAATGGCGAAATATTATGAAAATGAATTCATTTCCGGAGCGTGGTCCATGGGCTATACATACAATTTCACGAAATTGCTTGCCGTCCAGGCAAACATTTCCTACGAGGAGGGGTGGATTGACAGGTTCAGGCGTTCCGACGGAGGGCTTTCCGCAAAGAGCGACGACATGTATCTTTCGGCCCTTGCCGCATTCAAGGTCTATTGGTTCAACCGCCCGTGCGTGAGGATGTATTCCCATATCGGATTAGGCATTTCATTCAACAGATATTACAATGACCCCATAGAAGCTCTCGGCCAGGGAGAAAGGGTGTTCAAACTGGTTCCGGCCTGGCAAATCGCTCCGCTTGGCATCATGGTAGGCAGGAAGTTTTTCGGTTTTGCGGAAATCGGCATCGGGACTTGTTTTGCCGGCGGTTCGGTCGGTATCGGTTATCGTTTTTGATTGTAGGATATGAGACGCTTTATCAGATATTTTATGTTGCCTCTGGTGCTGCTGGCTCAGGTTTCATGCAAGATCTATGACGACGAAGATTCGTTGCAGGAGCCTGCGTACATGGTTGTCCAGCAGACATACAGGGCTTACGTGGACGATTTGTTCAGAATGGTTGAACTTGCCGACTTCTACCGTTCTTACCGTGAAATATGGCAGGACAGGGAAGCCTCCATGCAACTTGCGGATTCTTATTTCCCCGAGGGCAGGGTGTCGGAAGACGGCCTTTATTATGAAATGGCCGACGTGTCAGGCTGGGGTGTCATAAAGGCCGGGAATGACGGGACATATACGATAAAGTCTTATGGCGACTATTCCTGTTATGTTTTCCGGAATTATTATGGATATGAAAGCATGAACTATGAAGTCACGGTTTCTGCTGACGGATATTTTTCGATAAAGTCCGTGGATCCGGAAGACGATGCCGGGAATGACTCCATTCTGAAGATTGAGGCAAAGGCACGTTGTGCCGACGGTAATGTCATCATTGAGGAATGCAATATCGTGTCTGATTTCTGCAATATCGTTTCGGTGGCAGACAAGCCGCTCGTGAGGAAGAGGGTGACCCCGTCCGGAACTGCATACAATGCGGATTCAGGCAGCCTGAGTTATTCGTATTCCGACAAATCAGGGGTAAATGACGCCTTCGTGCTCGGTTTTCATGCGGACCATGTGTCGATAGAAAGAGGTTCGTCTGTGGTCAAGTGTCTGCTGCTGAATGAAGTTGAACGTTCTGTGGACTATGTTATAAGTGATTGACAATATGAAATTTATGCGGAAATTTGCTTTAATGTCGGCTTTCTTGTTGCTTTGTGCGGGCTTGGATGTCTTTGCCGGCGACCGCTTTTCAAAGGGAAAGGAGCCATATCCATTTGACTATGAGGTGCGTATCGGCTGGGGCGGCTATCCTTCGCTTGATGGGGACATGCTTCTTGACGGTACAAGTTTTTTCGGCATCGTCGACACGGACATGTCTTACGATGGCTATTACACCCTTTCGAACATATATCGTGACTACAGGGGACGGGGTTATCTGACAGGCATCATTTCGGCGGAATTTGACTTGAATTTCCGGAGGTGGTTCACGCTTACCATAGGTGCAGGTTTCAGCGGGGCATGGCAGCCTCTCTATGATGCCGTTACAGGAAAGAAGACGGGCAGGAATTCCGGATTTACGGTTTCATTGCTTCCGGAAGCCCGTTTCAACTGGCTCAACAGGGATCTTGTAAGGATGTATTCCGCAATCGGGCTCGGGCTCACGTTTTCAGCGTATGACGAAAGGGATTACAACAACATGGAACTCACTCTGTATCCGGCATTCCAGTTCACGCCTGTCGGAATTTCCGTGGGAAGAAAAGTCTATGGTTTTGCCGAGGTCGGAATGGGAACACAATTTTTGGGCGGTATGGTCGGCATGGGCTTCAGATTCTGATGAGCATGACGTTAAAACGGATTGAAAAATGAAAAGGTTTTGCAATATTTTCGCTGTTCTGGCGGTTGTGGCAGCCGCTTCATCGTGCTTGGCGAAGAAGGGAAATTCCCCTTTCAGGTCGAATTACTCCATTATGGACTATTCCGAGTCGGAGATGGGGTCGATTTATCTCTTCGAACCAGTCATGGCCGTGGTCCTGGCAAGGGATGCGGACGTCTATCTTGCCCTTACGGACGAAGAAAAGGAAAATTATGATACTTCTGAGCGTTTTCCCGAAGGATTGAGGCACATAGATGCCAATTCCATAAACATCCCAGGGCTGGCGAGCATATATTCCGACGGCGGCAGGTTCGATACGCCCGGAGCGGAATGGACTGTCAGGGCTAATCCGTACGCCCTCACCATGTGGAATTATTCCTACCGCGGCAGCCATTACTATGAGGCTTACCATTATGGCAGCACGACCTATTATCCTGTAAAGGTGCAGGTGAAATGCGTTTCTGCAGGGAAATGGACCGTGACCTCCAGAAGTTTCGACGATGACGCCATGGCGTTCGCTGAAGACCAGATAACGGTGAGCCTTGATTCCGATACGGGGGAAAGTTCCTCATATACGGTGGTTTCTGCTGGCAGGGCGGATGAAGATGACGGGCTGCATGCCGAGTGCGGGACTTCCGGAGATGGAGTCAGGCTGAGGTATTCCATGGGAACGGTGGAGAGCCCGGGAGAAGAATCGGCTGCCGTAATGAGGGTAAGGATGCTGAAACCATATTCGGGCAAGTTCTGCGTGACATTCTATCGCGGGAATGAGCAGGTTGACCATTGCTACATTACCTATACCGAGGATTCCGCTGAATATGACGTCAGCGTAGACTGACGATTTGTCAGTTTCCTCCGAAAGGAACGGAATTTGACTCCGTGTGTGCCAAAAAAGTTCAACAATTATGGCAAATAAAGGTACAATCGGAGTAACTACCGAAAATATTTTTCCGGTAATAAAGAAATTCCTGTATTCAGACCACGAGATTTTCCTCAGGGAACTTGTGGCGAATGCCGTGGATGCCACGCAGAAGATGAAGGCCCTGGCTTCTTCCGGGGAATTCAAGGGCGAACTGGGCGAATTGTCAGTCCGTATCGTCCTTGACGAAAAGGAAAGGACCCTGAAGATAATCGACAGCGGCATCGGCATGACCGAAGAAGAGGTCGACAAGTACATCAACCAGATAGCATTCTCCAGTGCAGGGGAATTCCTTGAAAAATACAAGGACCAGATAAGCAGCATAATAGGCCATTTCGGACTTGGCTTCTATTCCGCATTCATGGTTGCTGACAAGGTGACGATAGACACCCTGTCGTGGAAAGAGGGCGCAAAGGCTGTAAGATGGACCTGCGACGGAAGTCCGGAATATGAGATTTCCGACAGCGACAAGACAGACCGGGGCACTGTCATCACTCTCCATATCGACGAAGAAGAAAAGGAATTTGCGGAAAGGGGCAGGATACAGTCTCTGCTTGAGAAATATTGCCGGTTCATGCCTGTGCCTGTCATATTCGGCAAGGAGCAGGAATGGAAAGACGGCAAATATGTCGACACTGACAAGGACAATGTCATAAACAAGATAGAGCCGCTGTGGGCAAGGAAGCCGGCGGATCTCAAGGACGAGGACTACCTCAATTTCTACAAGGCACTCTATCCGATGCAGGATGAGCCTCTTTTCCACATACATCTGAACGTGGATTATCCGTTCAACCTTACGGGAATCCTGTATTTCCCGAAAATAAAGGACAGGATTGAACTTACCCGCAACAAGATACAGTTATACTGCAACCAGATGTTCGTTACCGATTCGGTGGAGAACATCGTGCCGGATTTCCTGACATTGCTGCATGGCGTGATAGATTCTCCGGACATTCCGCTGAATGTGTCAAGGAGTTATCTCCAGAGCGATGCCAATGTGAAGAAAATTTCCGGATACATCACGAAGAAAGTGGCGGACAGGCTGGAAGAGATTTTCAAGAACGAGAGGGAGGCACTCGAAAGCAAGTGGGACAATCTGAAACTCTTTATTGAGTACGGCATGCTCTCTGACGAGAAATTCTGTGAGCGGGCGATGAAATTCTGCCTGCTGAAGAATACGGACGGCAAGTATTTCAGCATCGACGACTACAAGAAGGCAATCGAAGGGGAGCAGACGGACAAGGACAAGAAGGTCGTGTTCCTGTATGCAACGGACACCACTGCACAGTATCCTTACATTGAGGCC
>CALVDU010000134.1 GCA_944326375.1 uncultured Bacteroidales bacterium
CATAAATACCATCGAAGTCCCTGCCGGGAAAAGCATGGACTATGTTTTGGCTGACGGGACTGTGATAAGGCTGAATTCCGGCGCACGTCTGCAATATCCTGCCGCATTTGCAAAAGACAGGAGGGAAGTGCATCTTGACGGAGAGGCTTACTTTGATGTCAGACATAATGAAAAGCAGCCGTTTGTAGTCAGGACATTCGCTTCCGACATTACCGTTCTCGGTACTGAGTTCAATGTGAATGCGGACATGGCCTCGGGAACTTTTTCGGCGACACTTGTCGACGGCTCCATCAGACTTTCGAACCATCTGATCCCGGGAGAGCAGATAGTGATGCATCCCAATGAAAAAGTGACCCTTGTAAAAGACCACATGATATTGAAAGAATATGAAGCATCAAAGGATATCCTCTGGACTGAAGGAGTATTGGATATAGGCGGACTTTGTTTCAATGACCTTATGAAGAAACTGGAAATGGCTTTCGGAATAAAAATCATCGTAAGCCGTGAAATGTCCCGGGAACCTGTCTTTGCAAATGCGAAACTTCGTGTCAGCGACGGAATTGACAAAGCCCTTGAAGTGATAGGGAACGGAGCCGAGTTCACATACAGGCGTGACCCGAAGACCGGCACAGTATTTATCGAATAGCCTGTCCGGGCACCGGATTGCCGGACAGGACACAATAACACCACATGCAGAACACCACACCACAAGATAACACTTAAAACAGATTTGCCATGACACAATGATAGAATCCACATCACAAGATATCGTATGCGGCATAAAAAAGCCTGCGGATCTCTCACATCCGCAGGCCCGGTAATAAGCCGTACACTAAACACATAGACTAATTACCAATAATTTTGCAAAAATATGAATAAACGAAATGTTTTGCAAAGATACGGCCGGATTTGCTCACTGTTCGTCTTATTTCTGCTGTCTGCCAATCTTCATGCCAGGCCCCAGGAAAACGTGAGGATAACGCTGGACCTTGACAATGTACCGCTTGAACAAGCCATAGGCGCTATCGAGAAGCAGTCTTCGTATCTGTTCGTCAACAAGGAAATCGATTTTTCGACAAAAATAAGCATAAGCGTTTCGTCCGAAACGATCGAGAATACCTGCAAGGCTCTTTTTTCTCCAATCGGGGTGGCTTACAGAATTGAAGGCACCTACATATACATTACCAAACCCAAGACGGTCTCTACCAGCGGAACCATCCTTGACCCGGACGGATTTCCCATTCCCGGAGCGGCGGTCATGGAGAGCGGCACATCCAACGGCACCACTACGGACATTGACGGAAGGTTTTCACTGACTGTCAGCAGCGCAGACGCTTCCATCGAGATCACCAGCCTAGGCTACGACACTCAGGTCTTGCCGGTAGGTACCAGAACGACATTCAATATCACCCTTGAAGAAGAAGCTGTCGCCCTCGAAGGGACTGTCGTGACGGCCCTCGGCATCCGCAGGGATGAAAAGGCCCTGAGTTACAATGTCCAGGAAGTCAGTTCCGAAATGCTGACCGAAGTCAAGAGCGCCAATTTCATAAACGCCCTTTCCGGCAAGGTAGCCGGTGTGACCATCAATACATCGTCATCGGGTGTGGGCGGAGCCTCGAAGGTCGTTCTGAGAGGAAACAAGTCCATCAGCCAGTCATCCAACGCCCTTTATGTCATAGACGGCATCCCCATGCATAACTTCGGAGGCGGCGGAGGTACCGAATTCGACTCCAAGGGTGCCACTGAATCCATCGCCGACATCAACCCGGAGGACATAAAATCCATCTCGGTCCTCACCGGAGCGGCTGCGGCTGCCCTTTACGGCTCTCAGGCTGCCAACGGAGCCATCATGATTACCACCAAGGCAGGAGAGGCCGGGAAACTGAAAGTGTCTTTTTCAAGCAACACCGAATTTCTGAGTCCTTTCTTCCTTCCCCAGTTCCAGAACAGCTACGGCACGGGAATTAATGGAGTCTCAGGAGGAAGTTCAATATACAGCTGGGGTGCATTCATTCCGGAATCCGCCCGATACAATTACCATCCGAATGACTATTTCGAGACAGGACACACCTACACAAACTCCTTCTCGATCAGCGGCGGAACAGAGAAAAACCAGACCTATTTCTCGGCGGCTGCCGTAAACTCCGACGGCATCATTCCGAACAACAAGTACGACCGGTACAACTTCACCTTCCGCAATACGACTTATTTCCTGAAGGACAAATTGAAAATTGACGCATCGGCCAGTTACATCATCCAGAAGGACCAGAACATGACCAATCAGGGAGTCTACATGAATCCCCTGATCCCGGTCTATCTGTTTCCGAGAGGTGACAACTTCGACAACTACCGCAGTTTCGAGCGTTACAATGAGGCCTCCAAACTGATGGAGCAATTCTGGAGTCCGGACCTCGAAGGCGACCTCCGGGCGCAGAACCCATACTGGATAAACTACCGAAACCTGCGGAACAACGACAAGAAGCGATATATGCTTTCTCTCAGCGCCAGCTATGACATACTGGACTGGCTCAATGTCTCCGGCCGTGTGCGTGTAGACAATGCAAACAACCTCTATACCCAGAAACTCTATGCTTCCACGAACACAACCCTGACCGAGGGCGGTTCCAAAGGTCATTACACGGAAGGCCGCACATACGACACCCAGACCTATGCGGACATCATGGTCAACATCGACAAGACCTTTGCGGAAGACTACAGTCTCGTAGCCAATGTCGGCGCTTCCATAAACCACATCAGTACCGACACATTCACCTACGGAGGACCCATACAGGAAAACGGCCTTGCCAATGTGTTCAATGTCTTCGACCTGGACGACGTGTTGAAACGAGCTACCAAAGAAGGGTGGACAGACGAGACGCAGTCCGTATTCGCAAGTGTGGAACTCGGCTGGAAACATTCCCTGTTCCTTACGGTCACAGGCCGTAACGACTGGGCATCCCAGCTTGCGGGCTCATCTTCGAAATCTTTCTTCTACCCGTCTGCAGGACTTTCGTTCGTTCCGACAGGTTTCTGGGATATGGGAGTGCTCAGTTATCTGAAACTCAGGGGCTCCATAGCTTCGGTCGGTATGCCGTTCCCGCGTTTTCTGACAATCCCTACTTATGAATATGACGCAACCAACAAGATATGGAAGGACAAGACGCATTATCCTATAAGCGATCTGAAACCGGAACGGACCCTGACTTATGAAGTCGGAGTCGAGACCCGTCTGTGGAATGATCTTAGCGTCAATCTCTCGTGGTATCTCGCCGATACCTACAACCAGACTTTCGACCCTCTCCTTGCCCCGTCATCGGGATATACGACCATATACCTCCAGACCGGAAATGTCCGGAATACGGGAGTCGAGGCAAGCGTGGGGTACAACCATACCTGGCGGGATTTCACCTGGGACAGCAACTTCACTTTCAGCTGGAACAAGAACGAAATTATGGAACTTGCCGGCAATGCGAAAAATCCGGTGACCGGTAAGGACCTCGGCATCACGGAACTGAATGTCAAGGGACTTGGCAAGGTCAAGTACATACTGAAAAAAGGCGGGACTCTTGGAGACCTTTATACTTCGTCAGATCTGCAATATGACGAGAAAGGATATATTAAAATGGATGACATCGGCCAGGTCATTTTGACGGATGACGGCGAGAATGCCCTTCTGGGAAGCGTGTTCCCGGACTACAATCTTGCATGGCGGAATGATTTCAGCTGGAAAGGCATTCATCTCGGTATTCTGTTCAGCGGACGTATAGGCGGTATCTGCTATTCCGCCACTCAAGCGAACCTGGATTATTACGGAGTCTCGAAGGCTTCCGCCGATGCCAGGGATGCAGGCGGAGTCCTCCTGAACGGACGGCAGAGGATTGATGCGCAGAAGTGGTACCAGACCATAGGTGCCAACAGCGGTCTGCCTCAGTATTATACTTACGATGCCACCAATTTTCGTCTTCAGGAGCTGTCCATAGGCTACACCCTCCCGTCGAAATGGTTCAAGGATGTCTGCCGGCTGACCATATCGGCAGTGGGACATAATCTCTGGATGATATGGTGCAAGGCACCTTTCGACCCGGAAGCCATCGCTACGACCGACAACAATTACCAGGGTATCGACTACTTCATGATGCCGTCGCTCCGCAGTATGGGATTCAATATCAAGCTCGACTTCTAAAAACACTTTTGCCATGAAACAGAAATACTCAATATTTCCAATGATGATTATGGCAGCAGTGCTGTCAATGACCACCTCCTGCATCGGCAGGTTCGAGATGTATAATACCAATCCGAATCAGGTTACCAAGGACCAGATGGAAGCATACAACTATGTTGTCGGAGCGAAGATCGTCTCCCTCCAAGGTCTTGTCGTCCCGATCCAGGAACACCAGTACCAGTATCAGGAAAGCCTGCTCGGCTGTCCGTTCAGCGGCTACAT
>CALVDU010000135.1 GCA_944326375.1 uncultured Bacteroidales bacterium
GATGCACTTGTTTTAATTTTCCGAAGGCAAAACTATCAAAAAGCAGCACTCGCCGGGAACCGGGTCTTCAAAGCAATTGCAAACTGCCTTAAATTGGTGGCAAACGGCACAGTCAGGCGTCTTTCCCCGGGACTGTCCCGCCAGAAGCGTGCAGAGCCGGTACCAGCCGCCTGATGCAGATGACGGCAGCCACCAGGGCTATGACTCCGCCCGCATATCCTATATAATCGACCGACAGCCCGGAACATACATATCCTCCGACAAGGGCGCCGCTTCCGATACCCATGTTGTATATGCCGGAATAGATGGACATGGCCACGGCAGAGCCATGCGGTGTGGCCCTTATGATTTCCGACTGGAATGCGAGATTATAGAAATTTATCGCCAGTCCCCATAATATGAGGACAATGATTTCCGCAGCAAAATTGAGTGAAGCCGCATGGAGCAGAAGCATGAATGCGCATATACCGCATACGGCGAAGCAGATGAAGGCTATGCGCCTGTCGTCATATTTCTTCGAAAAAAGGAAACTGCCGAGAAGTCCGGCAAAGCCGAATATGGTCAGGGCAACGGTAATCCAGGTTTCGCTGAATCCGGCCGCCTGCGCAAGGAAAGGCTCGATATAACTGTATGCCGTAAAGTGCCCTGTGACGGCTATTACCGTTATCAGGTAGATGTTCAGCAGGACTGGTGATTTGATGAGAGCGGGAAGTTTACGCAATGAGATGGAACTGTCGCTCGGTGTCTTCGGAAGCACGGCGGCAAGGATGGCAAGAATTACCGCACTCGATGCCGCTATCACAAGAAATGTGGCTCTCCAGCCCAGATAAAGACCTATTGTCCGGCCTATAGGAAGCCCTGCAATCATCGCAATGGACGAGCCGCAGACTATGACGCTGAGGGCGGCGGAGCCCTTCCCTTCCGGAGCGATGCGTACAGCATACGGGGTGACAATCGACCAGAATATGGAATGGGCGCATGCGACACCTATACGGGAAATCATCAGCATATAGAAATCACGCGACAAGCCCGAAAGTATCTGGCTCGCAATGAAGACCGCTGTAACGGACAGCATCAGTCTCTTGTTTTCCGATTTTGCAAACACGAGCATCAGCGGGAGGGAAGCGAGGGCAACCACCCAGGCATACACGGTAATGAGCATTCCGGCATTGGATTCCGTTATGCCGAAATCCGAGGCGATGTCGCTCAAAAGCCCTATCGGTATAAATTCTGACGTATTGAATATGAATGTCGAGAAAGCGAGCCCGATTACGGGCAGCCAGCCTCTGATCCCGGTTTTCTTCTGGTCAGGAATCTGTCTTGTGTCCATTGTATATGAATTTTTTGTGTCGTTCGTCCCTGTTTTTGGCTCAGCCGCCGAAAAAGCGGCTGCAAATATATTCCATTTTTTTAATTTTGCATATTGTTGTATAATATCCATGAACAAGAATCTTCCTCTATATATCGACCTCATATTCTGCATTGTCCTGCTGCCGGTGATGACCATGCTGCTGCCGGTCGAAAGATGGCTGTCAATCCAGCCGCTTTTCGTGATAATGCTTGCATTGTGGCTGTATGCAGTCTACTTCATCAACCGGAAAATCGTCATTCCGATGATTTTCTCACAAAAACGGTATATCCCGGCCATAGTTATTTTCGTGGCGATGACAGCAGTGACATGGCTGCTGTCAAATTACGACTTCAATCCCCACAACGACGCAATGTTTCGTTTCGGAGGTCCTCCGAGAGATCACGGCAGGGGGCATTTCAGGATGAGGATGCACGAACAGGCGGCATGGTTCCTGTATTTCGTGGTCTATGTGTTCAGCGTAGCGGTGGGACTGCTTACGCAACTGTACAGGCAGACGATGGAAAAAAAGGAAATCGAGATGGAAAAGAACAAGGCCGAACTGGCCCTTTACAAGGCACAGATAAACCCTCATTTCATGTTCAACACCCTGAACACCCTCTACGGACTGATGATAACGAAGTCAGACAAGGCGGAACAGGCGTTCATCCAGTTCATTTCGATGATGAAATACATGTACAGCAACGGGACAAAGGATTTCATTCCACTGGACGAGGAAGCGGAATACATACGCCAGTACATAGAACTGCAGAAGGCAAGGCTGAACGAACACACAAAAGTGACATTCGGGTATGATACCGACGGCGACGAACACAGAATCGCTCCCATGCTGCTGATAACTTTCGTGGAAAACGCCTTCAAATACGGGGTATCGTCACATCAGGACACGGAAATATCCATAAGGCTTTCCGCAAAGGGCCGGACAATGCACTTTGCGGTTTCCAACGCCATAATGAGGGATACAGCAAAAGGAGACGGCATAGGCATCATCAACTGCCGGAAACGCCTCGCTCTGCTGTATCCGGGGGCACACGAACTGAAAATATCCCAGACGGCGGACACATTCTCCGCAGAACTTTCAATAACTGAAAAATGAGCATGAAAGTCATAGCAATAGACGATGAGCCGGTAGCCCTTTCCATAATAAGGGAATATTGCCAGAGACTCGGCGACATGGACCTTTCGCTTTACAGCGACCCCGTGGTCGGCATGGATGCGGTCGTACGGGAAAAGCCGGAACTCGTGTTCCTCGACATAGAGATGAACGGAGTTTCAGGCATCGACATAGCAGCAAGGCTGCCTGCAGGGACCTATCTGGTGTTCACTACTGCGTATGCCAGGTTCGCCGTGGACGGATTCGAACTTAATGCCACGGACTTTCTGCACAAGCCCTTCTCCTTTGCGCGGTTCAGCACGGCGGTAGGCAAGGTAAGGGAAATGATCAGGCTCCGCAGTGCAGCCGTGAAAAACGCCCGGGACGAAGGAGAAATTACCGTGAAGTCCGAATACAAGAATGTGAACATACCCCTGTCGGACATCCTGTATGTGGAAGCGATGGACAATTACGTAAAAATCCATCTGCCAGGAAGAGATCCGGTGCTTTCACAGATAAGCATGAAGGAAATGACGGAAATCCTCCCCCAGGAATCATTCTTGAGGGTACACAGGTCGTTCATCGTGCCGATAAGGCGGGTCGCCGCTTACACGAGAAAACAGGTGGTGCTGTCATACATGTCGCTGACTATTCCCGTAGGACGCGTATATGCAGACGACTTCATTGCCGCCATGTCCCGCACAGGGCTCTCTTTTTAGCGTAACGGAACTGATGCCGCAGAAAGGCAGTTGTTCTTTGCGCAACTTTTGCTATCTTTGGGGGTTTAAAACCGTACTGTAAAAAGATGAAATTCGTCAAGACGGCAGAAGCACCGGGCTCCGCTGCAAGATGCGGAGTAATCACCACGGACCACGGACAGATCGAAACGCCCATTTTCATGCCCGTAGGCACCGTAGGGTCTGTCAAAGGCGTATACCACAGAGACCTGAAGGAGGACATAAAGGCCGAAATCATCCTCGGGAACACCTACCATCTCTACCTGAGGCCAGGTCTGGACATCCTGAAAGCGGCCGGAGGACTCCACAAGTTCATCTCATGGGACCGCCCCATCCTGACGGACAGCGGCGGATATCAGGTATTCTCCCTTTCGCCCATACGGAAACTCACTCCTGACGGATGCACATTTTCTTCCCACATCGACGGTTCAAGGCACACGTTCACTCCGGAAAACAATGTGGACACACAAAGGATAATCGGAGGGGACATAATAATGGCCCTTGACGAATGTACTCCCGGGGACGCAAGTTACGAATATGCAAAGAAATCGTTGAAGCTCACCCAGGAATGGCTCAAGCGATGCATAAGGCGGTTTGACGAAACCGGGCCGCTCTACGGCTATCAGCAGACCTTCTTTCCCATTGTGCAGGGCTGCATCTATCCGGACCTGAGACGGGAGGCGGCGGAATTTGCGGCATCCTTCGACAGGGAGGGATATGCGATAGGAGGACTTTCCGTAGGAGAGCCTACGGAAAAGATGTATGAAATGCTCGAAGTCGTATGCCCCATACTGCCGGACGACAGGCCGAGATATCTTATGGGTGTGGGGACACCTGCCAACATACTTGAAGGGATCGACAGGGGTGTGGACATGTTCGACTGCGTGATGCCAACGCGCAACGGCCGCAACGGAATGCTGTTCACATGGAACGGAATCATGAACATGAAAAACCGCAAATGGGAGGATGACTTTTCTCCGATCGACCCTGAGGGCACTTCTTTCGTGGACAGGACATACAGCAAGGCATACCTGAGGCACCTTTTCATCGCAAAGGAGATCTTCGCCGGACAGATTGCCAGCGAACACAACCTCGCCTTCTATCTCGAACTCGTCAGACAGGCAAGAGAACACATCAAGGCAGGCGATTTCAAGGCGTGGAAAGAGGCTACGGTTGAAAGAATAATGACAAGACTATGATGAATCTGAAGCCGAAACTCATAGATTTATACATCATAAAGAAGTTCATAACGACCTTCTTCGTGGCACTGCTTCTGATCATCGTGATTGTCGTGATTTTCGACATCAGCGAAAAAATCGACAATTTCGTGAAGTATGAAGCCCCGTTGAAGGCGATAATCTTCGACTACTACCTCAACTTCATCCCTTATTTCATGAATATGTTCAGTGCGCTGTTCGTATTCATAACGGTGATATTCTTCACGTCGAAGATGGCGGCCAACTCGGAGATAA
The DNA here is from genome assembly GCA_944326375.1 of uncultured Bacteroidales bacterium. Taxonomy (GTDB): domain Bacteria; phylum Bacteroidota; class Bacteroidia; order Bacteroidales; family UBA932; genus Cryptobacteroides. The sequence continues at coordinate 4,672 of CALVDU010000135.1, forward strand.
TAGCAATCCTGTCGTGCGGCATCAGTTTCCACCGCATGATGGTACCGTACATATTCTCGGCCACGGTGATAGCTTTGTTCTCCCTGTGCCTCAACCTTTTCATAATCCCCAACTCCAACAAGGGGATGGTAGAATTCGAAAACAAATATGTGGACCCCGGGAAAAGTTACGGAAACACAAGGAATGTCCACTACCAGATAGCCCCCGGAGAATTCGTGTATGTCGAATCGTTCAGTTCATGGAACAACACCGCCTTCCGGTTTACGCTTGAAAAGATAGAGAACAACCAGCTGGTATCGAAACTGTCCGCGGAAACTGCCGTATGGGACAGCACTTTCAACGGATGGACCCTCAAAAAATATTTCATCAGGGACTATACCGGCGCCCTCGAGGACCAGATCCGGAGCGGGGCACGTCTTGACACCGTAATAAATCTGAAAGTAAGCGATTTCTATTTCAAGAAAAAGACACTCGAGTCCCTTTCATACAAGGAACTCAACGAACTGATAGAAACCCAGAAACTGCGGGGTGATGCCAATGTCAAGGATGCGCTTATAGAAAAGAACAAAAGATTTTCCATGTCCTTTTCCGCCTTCATCCTTACCATTATGGGCGTTGCCCTTTCGTCGAAAAAACGACGGGGCGGCATAGGATGGAATTTGGGAATCGGCATCGGATTGAGTTTCTCCTACATACTGTTCCAACGGTTCAGCGAAATGTTCGTGTACACGGGACTCATGTCTCCGGCCCTGGCACTGTGGACGCCGAACATCATCTATACGATAATTGCAGGATTCCTGTATAAGATCGCCCCGAAATAATCCCCGGAAAAGCAGCGGCCTGCGGTGTTGCTGACGCTGATACAACAAAAGAGGGCAACTAAAAATTACCCTCTTTCTATGAGACTGGTGTCGGTACGACCTATTTTGTCAAGCCGAGTTTACGCATGAGGGCTTCCGGCTGAGGGTCATGTCCGCGGAAATTGCGGTAAAGCACTGCAGGATCCTCGGAACCTCCCTTGGAAAGGATATTCTCCCTGAACGATCCGGACACTTCCCTGTTGAATATGCCTTTCTCCTTGAAAAGGGAGAATGCGTCCGCCTCGAGCACTTCAGACCATTTGTAAGAATAATAACCTGCCGCATAGCCTCCGGCAAAGATATGCGAGAACGACGGAGAGAACGCTGCGCCAGGCACTGCCGGCATCACAGGGCAGGATGCTATGATTTTGCTCTCGAAATCGAGAGTACTCTCCTGAGGCAGTTCGGCAAGGGTATGCCAGGCCATGTCCACAATTCCGTAGTGGAGCTGGCGCACCTGATAATATCCTGCAAGGAAATTCTTGGATGCTATAATCTTGTTTACCAAAGAATCCGGGATGACTTCGCCGGTACGGTAGTCCTTTGCGAAAGTGTCAAGATATTCAGGCTCATAGGCCCAGTTCTCCATAATCTGCGACGGAAGTTCCACAAAATCCCTTGCCACAGACGTACCGGTGATGGACGGATAGCGTCCTTCAGCAAGCATACCGTGAAGTGAATGCCCGAATTCGTGAAGGAATGTGGTGAACTCGTCATGCGTGATGAGAGCAGGGGCGTTCTCGGTCGGCTTCGTAAAATTGGTAACGATGCTTATGAACGGCCTTTCCTCCTGTCCGTTGAAGAAGCCCTGTCCGCGGAATTCGGTCATCCAGGCCCCTCCCCTCTTGCTCGCTCTCGGGAAAAAGTCGGCATAGAAAAGAGCCATGTGCCTTCCGGCAGAATCCTTCACGTCATAGACTTTCACGTCCTCATGATATACTGGAATGTCTTTCCTTTCCTCGAACGTCAGTCCGTAAAGCCTGTTGGCAAGGCTGAACACGGCATCAATGCAGTTTTCAAGCCGGAAATACGGCTTCAATTGTTCCTCGTTAAGGGCATATTCGGATTCCCTGTATTTTTCTGACCAATAGGAGAAGTCCCATGGCTGGAGAACAGTGTCCTCGAACCCGTTTGCCCTGGCATATTCAAGGACTTCTGCGACTTCTGCCCTTGCGAACGGCAGGGACGGCTCAAGGAGTTCTTCAAGGAATGAATTTACGGTAGCCGGCGTCTTTGCCATCCTCTCTTCAAGGGCATATTCTGCGTATGTTTCATATCCGAGAAGCTTTGCCATCTTTATTCGAAGGTCAACAATCTTCTTCACAATCTCAGTATTGTCGAACTCTCCCCCGATTGCCCTCGTGTTGTATGCCATGTAGACCTGCTTCCTCAAGTCCCTCCTGTCACTGTATTTCATGAAAGGGCCGAAGCTCGGATAATCCAATGTGAATACCCAGCCGTCCAGGCCTTTTTCCTTTGCGGCGGCTGCGCCCATATCGCGGGCAAAATCAGGAAGCCCCGCAAGATCGGCACTGTCGGTTATGTGCAGAGAATATGCATTGGTGGCGTCCAGGACATTCTTGCTGAACTGAAGCGTGGTAAGGGAAAGTTCCTCGGCATATTTGCTGTATGTCTCCTTGTCCGCATCGGACAAGTCTGCTCCATTACGGGCAAAGGACCTGTAGGTATCCTCAAGCAGCTGTTTCTGGTCCTGGTCGAGATTCAGGGAGTCCCTCTGCCCATAGACAGCCTTGACCCTCTCGAAAAGAGGCGCATTGAGAGAAACATACATCGAATATTCCGTCATCATCGGGGACACCTCTTCTGCAATCTTCTGCATTTCGTCGTCCGTATCCGCCTCCATCAGATTGAAGAAAATGGAGGAAACGCGGTTCAGAGTACGTCCGGAATATTCCAGCGCTTCGATCGTGTTCTTGAAATCCGGCTTCTCAGGGTTGGCGACAATTGCGTCGATTTCGGCTTTCGCCTCCTCGATGCCGGCCTTGAAAGCAGGCAGATAGTGCTCATTTTTGATCTTGTCAAACTGCGGAGCGCCATAAGGGCAGGACGACTCCGTCAAAAGGGGATTTTCCATATTACAGGCAACAATTGCCGGCAGCAACATGGCCGCCGATAGGAATCTTTTCATATTTTTATGGTTCGTAATTTCATGCACCGGCTGCAAAGATAGGAAATTTTCATTTTGTCTCCGCGTTTATGCTGCCCTTCATCTTGAAAATGGAAGTAATCCTCGTCGGAGTGACATGATACCTGATATCGAAACAACAATATTCGGTATGGCCCCTCGTCCTGTAGCATGAGGTCATGTAGTCGACATTGAACCCGAGATGCTTCACATCTGCCAGATTCATTTCCGTAAGCCCCATCCTGAGCAGACTGTCAAGAATTTCATGATTCCGGTCAAGTGCATTCATTATCTTCAGTTTCGCCTGACGGCTGCCCTGATTCTTCCGGTTGTTGTAGCGGTTTTTGCAGGACAGGCTGCAAAATTTCCTGTCCGGACGTCCGTATCCGATTTCATCCCCGCATTCAAGGCACTTGTGCCCTTTCTCGTCGTACAGCATGACTTATTGGTTTTTCGCCAAAATTGAAACATAATTCCGAAAAAAACAAACCGTCCTGCAACGTTTTATCTTTTTCCGGAAACTTTTTCCTTTTCTGAAAATTGTTCCGGAAACACCGGAAAAAGAAAAAAACACCGGAAAAAGAAAAACACGACATCCTGAGGGATGCGGATGCGCCACTTGCGGATTTATTTGCTTTACTTTGCAAAAGACCTGCAACGTGCGCACAAATGCGGGGAAGGTTTAACCATCAAAACAATTCTTATGGAACAGATGAACAGAATAGAACTGAAGGGGAATGTGGGGAATATCCGCATCACGGACGTAGGAGACTCGAAAGTCGCCAGGTTTTCGCTGGCCACCAACTTCATTTACAAAGGGCGTGACGGAGACGCCGTAGTGGAAACCACCTGGCATAACATAGTGGCATGGGACGGACGAGGAATGCCCGACCTGACAAAAATCGGGAAAGGTACGCCGCTGTACGTGTGCGGAAGGCTAAGGTCTTCCAAATACACTGCAGCCGACGGTTCAGAAAGGACATCATACGAGGTTGTCGCCAATAAAATCTCATTCGGGAGTCCGGAGCCGGTACAATGCGGCATCTGACGCACACGTGGCGCAAGCCGCATTGCGGCATGCCGGGCGGAGAGCGAGTCGAGGCATCTGCACCATGTCCGGCAGGGGCCTCGACTCCGTTCCTCCGGAACTCCGTTCAAGACGGCTAGGGAAGGACATAGATACCGTAATCTCCGACCGTAGTGCGGAGAGCCCCGGAAAGCCTGTCGGCAAGAGCCGGGAACCCGTCGAGTGACGAGGTCTTCAGCATCAGCACAGAACCGTTGAGCCCGGACTCCACAAAGCCGTTTACCGAATCTTCGCCGTCATCGAAAATCGCCACATCCTCGCCAAGATACACGTCCATGTTTTCCGGACGGTGCATCATGAATGTGGAATATCCGGAAAGATTTTCACTATCCTTGATTTCCTTTGCGGCGGAACAAAGGTTTCCGTAACCTATGTAGTCATTGACCTGAGGAAGCATGGGTGAGGCGGCAAGCACGGCAAACAACAGAGACATGCCCATGAAACTCACTGCACCAGTCCAAGACTTGCGGACAAGACTGCGAATTGCCAGCCCCGAGAATATGACAAGCATTGCCGCCGCCACATAGACAAACGGGGAGGATATGAAGGCGTATTTTTCAAGTTCCTGCAGGACAGCCAGCCGCCCGACAAGAGACGGGGCTGCTGCAGCTGCAATTCCGGCAAGAAGCAGAAGAATGGCCGGTATCCATAGCACCGTGCCCAATCCTGCATTCCATCCGCATCTCCGGTTGGCAAACACGGACATATAAATGAGAAGAGGGAATATCGGGGCAAGATATATCGGAAGTTTGGAACTGAAACAGGATAGCATTATGAATGTAACGCAGGCGGAAACAAGCATAAGTTTTTCGGCATCAGTCACAAACCCTTTCGGAACAAATGACTTGACAAGGCAAAGGACAGCGAGGAGGGAGAAAGGTGCAAGGGTATAGAACAATGCCGGGATGTAGAACCAGAACGGCTCCTTGTGGTATGCAGCATCAACCGCCCTGTCTATTGTCTGATGAAAAAGGAGGTTGTTGAGATATTCGGAGCCGCCCTCAATCCATACGCCGAGAAGCCATGCGCCTGACAGGAGAATGAGCACGAGCCACGTTCTCCAGCCGAGATACTTTCCGGTTTCCCTGAGCCTGCCCATGAACAGGAGGAAAAAGAATATGGACAAAAGAGGCATAAGCAATCCTACCGGACCTTTCGAGAAAAGGGCCATGAAGATGTAGAACGGCAGGAGGAAACGCTGGAGATTGAGATTCCCGACACCCTTGTACATCTTATAGAACGTGAACAGGGAAAGGATGATGAACATGCACATCAGCATGTCCATACGGAGAATGACGGACATTCCGAGATACATTGCGGATGTCCCCGTCATTATTGCGGCGGCAAAGCGCTCTTCAGGAGAAAACTTCAGTGAGGTAAGGGATGCGGCGGTCATGAGCCATTTGTCCATGACTGCGATTATGACAAGTGCAGGAATGAAGGAGAAAAGCGTGAGCACGAAGATGTTGTGTTCCCCGAAAATCAGCTTGGACAGCATTATCAGCCAAAAATAAAGGGGCGGCTTGTCCGCATAGTCCTTGCCCTGGTTGGTGAATGTCATCACGTCCCCGTTGGCAATAGCCTCGTCAGCGATGCTGAGATACCTCAATTCGTTGGAAGGCGACACATCCCTCATGCACAGCACCGGGACAAGGGTAATGAACATCAGCACAAAGGCAACTGCAATCGGATGAGATTTGAAAAATGTCTTCAGCATGGGTTTTCTTCTTTTTTCTTGTCATGATTTCGCTTTCCCCTGCGCCAGAGCATGAGATTCCGGATATATGCGACGAATCCGAAGGACTGCCCCAGAATCAGCACCGGGTCGTGCCTGAATATTCCGTAGGCGATGATGAGCGAAGAACCGAACAGGCTTATGATCCAAAAGCCTGCCGGCAGGAACGATTCTTTACGCCTTACGGAGTAGAACCATTGATAGACAAACCTCAAGGTAAACATTATCTGTCCCGCAGAGCCGAAGAGGAGCAGCCCGACAGGTATGTCTTCATTGCGGAAGAATGCGTCGGCAAAAGAAGTGAAGTCCGACAGGACAAATGCTGCCGCCACAATCGGCGTGGCTATGAGGACTATTTTCAAGAAAATGCCGAAACGCTGCCAAAGCCCTTTCCAGTTCAGATTCCAAAGATAGATATAATAGGAAATGAACTGTCCGAGAATGATTGAAAAGTCTTCCCTGAACCAGCCGTACAGACACAGCAGATATGAACCGGCTATGCTCAGCACCCAATATGATGAAGAGGAGACCACCGCCTTTGCCTTTTCCGACTTGAGCCACTGGAACAATGTCCTTGCGGAGAAAAAAAACTGTGCAAGGAATCCGATTGCATATATCAGGAAAGGCTCATTCATGGAAATCGGAATTCTTTACAGAATAATCTATATAGCGCTTCTTCATCCAGCGGTAGGCGAAGCAGTCGGCAAACGGTCCCCACAGGCGGTTGAGCATGTTGAACTTGGACTTGCCGGCCGTTCTCGGATAGTGCCTTACGGGCACCTGAAGATATGTGCCTCCCTTCTGAAGCAGGATGAGGGCCGGCAGAAACCTGTGCATTCCCGTGAACAGTGGCAGTTTCTTTGCCGCATCCGTATGCAGCACCTTGAGCGGACAGCCCGTGTCGGCTGCGCCGTCGTTCGTCATCATGCGGCGGAAGCCGTTGGCAAACTTGGACTGGAACCTTTTGAAGAAGGAATCCTTGCGTGCGGCCCGGATTCCCGTGACCATAGTGTATTTTTCTATGTGCTCAAGCAGGAGATTGAAGTCTTCCGGATCTGTCTGCAGGTCTGCATCGATATAGCCGACATATTTGGAGAAAGTATGGTCGATTCCGGCTTTCAGCGCAGCCGTCAGGCCATAATTCCTGTCAAAGCCGATATACATGAAGCGGCCGTTGTCCCTGCAGATTTCTTCGAGCCGGTCCAGACTGCCGTCGGAAGAACCGTCGTTGACGAAAAGTATGCATGTGTTCATTCTGCAGCCGTCTGCAAATGCCCCGAGACGAAGACGCAGCCTGTCCATGTTCTCGACTTCATTATAGATCGGCACGACCACGGTAAAGTCAAAATTCGCTGTCCTGTTCATGTTTCGCAAATGGTGTTACGATAAAGAAAGCCACGCTTTTATATTGTCAAGTACCTTGTTTCCCAGGCGTACCGAAGCCTGGGCCGTCCGTCCGGAGGATGCACCGATGCACCTCACGTGCGGATGTGACAGAAGCGGAGAGTCCGGGACTGCCGCACCCAAAGCGGACGCCGTGTCGCATAAACAAATATTGTTCCCGTCGAGCCATTTCAGGAAAGGCTTTTCTTCCCATGCAGGAGAAAGGCCCGTATTGAACAGGATTTTCCCGTTTCCGAGACTTTCAAATTCCGCCTCCCCGAGCAGGACGGTATTCTTGTTGAGACAGCAGAAAATGGCATTGCTTTCGGCAAGCAGTTGCTTCAGGGGCAGAAATTTGTAGCCCTTTGCAGCCGCAGCCGGCTTTTCGCTCCGGGAAAAATAGGAAATTTCCGCTCCGAAAAAATGCAGCGCATCGGCAATCATCCCGCCTGACTTTCCGAGACCGACTATGCCGGCTTTCAGCCCCGTGATTTCACTTGGACGCCCGAACCACGGCTTCTGCCCGCCAAAACCATGCAGGCAGCCTACAAGTTCGGCAATGACATACTCCACAACGCCTTCATCTCCATAATCCCTTATGCCAGTTACCGATATGCCCTTTTTCTCCGCTGCGGCGATATCCACGTTTGCACTTTCCGGAGAATACAGGGAACAGCACATGCCTATGTATCTGATGCCAGGACATCTGTCAATCACACGGGCATTTATAGAGGATGTCCAGCTGAGAAGGACCGCATCGGCATCGCCTATTCTTGACACTATCTCTTCATCATCAGCAGGAATGCCGTCATATTCCACCACTTCTTCCGCATACGACCTGAGGGCACGCCTTGCATCCGGTTCCAGCCCAACAGGTTCTATTGCCACCAATTTCCTGAATTTCTCCATTTTGCCGCATTCATAAAAATTTCGGCAAAGGTATAAACACTTTTTGAATTTTCCTTTATTTCGACTTTGCTTTCCAGACGGTCAGGGCGCAAAGCACGGACAGGACAGCCGCACCGACATAACTGGCAATGCCGACAACTCCGAGTGCCGCACCTGACGCCTTTTTCGACACTATGTCAACTGCCATTAGTCCTCCGAGGAAACATATAAGGGCACCTATCGCAAGGCCGAATATGACCATGCTCGCCGCATCAATCCAGAAACAATCTTCCGGACCGAAAAGGAAAAGGCTAAGACCGAGAATGTTCATGAGGCCGAAGATAAATGCCGGAAGATTTCGGCGGCCGCCGAAGAACCTGTCGGACACGAAACCTGAAGCCACCGTACCTATTATTCCGCAGGCGGAACTGATGGAAATTATGGAACTTGCCTCAAGATTGGAGTAGCCCTTTTCTGCTTCAAGGAAAAATATGCCCCAGGAGTTTACGGCATAGCGTGATATGTACATGAATGCGCTCGAGAGGGCAAGCATCCAGACTGCAGGATTCTTCAGCACCTCCTTCTGATATTCCCCGACAGACTTTTCGTCCTCCTCCGCCTGCTTTGCCGCAGTCTCGTCACCCTTATATACGGAAATCGGAGGCAGGCCGCTGCTCTGTGGAGTGTCACGCATGAACAGGAGCACTATGAGGACGCCTACAAAACCGAGGATTGCGGCACCGCGGAAACCCCATTGCCAGCCCCATGCGGACACGATCATCGCCGTCACTATGAAGGTTATGGCTTCGCCGATATTGTGGCTCGATGACCAGAGACCGTAGAATGTTCCCCTCTCCTTGTCCCCGAACCAGCGGGACAGGCCCACGACACACGGAGCCGCACCCATTGACTGCACCCAGCCGTTCAGCGACCACAGAATCAGGAAGACGACGAAAGAGGTCGTGAATCCGAGGATGAGATTTATGAGGGCCGAGACGAGGAGTCCTGCCGACAGGAAACGCCTGATGTTGCTGCGGGATGCAATTTTCGCCGTTTCAGGTAATAAAATTCCGCCAAATCAGGGAATTTTTTGCCGCCAAATCAGGGAATTCTAAAGTATTGTTTTATCTTTGCATTAGATAATCAATAAATTGCACAATGAAAAACTACAAGCCACGGATTGCGGACAAAGAACTGAAAAGGAAACTGGCCGGCATAAGCACCGTCCTGATTGAAGGTCCCAAATGGTGCGGAAAGACGACGACCGCAGTGCTGTTGTACACCTTCGTAACGGAAAATTCGGACTTGTGGAAATAAAACTTGGCGGAGACAAGCTTATCGAAGACGGGGCATCAACCTTAAAATCCTTGGCAGCAAAAATTGACACTGAAAAAATGAGGACTCCTTCATTCATGATGCTACTGACTGCAACCGGAAAATTTGCATACAGACGAGAGGACGGAATTTATGTCGTGCCGATAGGCTGTCTGAAAGATTAGGCAGCGGACATGGCTTGTCCTGCTGGCAAACTCATACATACAGAACACCGAGACAGCCGAAGACATCGTCAACGACAGTTTCATTTCCCTTCTCGAAAACCTCGACAAGCTCGACAACAGCGTAATGAAGGCATACCTTGCCACCACCGTAAAGAACAAATGCCTCAACCACCTGAAACGCCGCACCTGCGAACAGATGATCTACAGGGAACTGAAATCCGATGCCCTCGACAAGGCAAACATAAGGGCACTGGAGACCACCCAAATGGACTTCCGGATATTCAACAGCGAAGTGACGAAAATATGCAGGGAACGGCTGTCCGGAATGGGTCCCCTCACAATGAAAATATTTACGGACAGGATGAACGGCAAAAGCTACAAGGAAATCGCTGAAACATACGGCATTACGCAAAGAACCGTCACCTACGAGATATCAAAGGCACTCGCAGTCCTTAAAGACGCCCTGAAGGACTATCTGCCTGCGCTTCTGCTGATCTTATGCATGAGCAGGCAATAAACCGCGTGACTGTGCACGGTCGGGCCGGATGTAACATTCTTGAAATAAAATTGAATAATTAAAAACAAGACATTATATTTGCGCCCGAATCAAACAAAGCGGTTTTATGGAATTGAAAGAAAAGTTCATTGACGGCAACTGGAGCAGCAGGATCGACGTTTCGGACTTCGTTTACCGGAACATCACGCCATACACTGGCGACGCATCATTCCTGTGCGGACCGTCGGAGCGCACGAAAAAGCTATGGGACGAATGCCTCGTTGCGCTTGAAGAAGAGAGGAAAAACAACGGAGTGCGTTCAATTGACGCCAAGACGATCTCGACCATTACCTCACACAAGGCGGGATACATCGACAAGGAAAACGAAATCATCGTGGGACTTCAGACCGATGAACTTCTGAAAAGGGCCATCAAGCCGTTCGGAGGCTGGAGAGTCGTGGAAAGGGCTTGCAACCAGAATGGCGTTGAACTTGACCCGAAAGTAAAGGAAATATTCACACACTACCGCAAAAGCCACAACGACGGTGTCTTTGACGTATATACTGAAGAAATACTTAAATTCCGCTCTCTCGGATTCCTGACAGGACTTCCGGACAACTATTCGAGGGGACGGATCATCGGTGACTACAGGAGGCTTGCCCTCTACGGTGCAGACAGGCTCATCGAAGCAAAGACCGACGACCTCAGGCACCTTACCGGCCCGATGACCGAAGACAGGATAAGGCTCCGCGAAGAGGTGGCTGAACAGATAAAGGCTCTCAAGGAAATCAAAGTCCTCGGAGAATACTACGGGCTCGAACTCGGCAGACCGGCATACAACGCAAGGGAAGCCGTACAGTGGGTCTACATGGCATATCTTGCAGCGGTAAAGGAACAGGACGGCGCAGCCATGTCCTTCGGAAGCGTATCTTCATTCCTCGACATCTACATCGAGTATGACCTCAACCACGGGATAATCGACGAGATGAACGCCCAGGAACTCATCGACCAATTGGTGATGAAACTCCGCATGGTGCGCCACCTCAGGATGCAGGCATACAACGACATATTTGCAGGAGACCCTACTTGGATCACCGAATCCATCGGAGGCCGTTTCAACGACGGAAAAATCAAGGTCACCAAGACCTCATTCCGTTTCCTGCAGACCCTCTACAACC
>CALVDU010000136.1 GCA_944326375.1 uncultured Bacteroidales bacterium
ACATCAACCGTTGTATCAGCAATGTCTGTACTGTCATCCTGCGGAAAGGACGAACTTACGCCGGGGCAGGAGACCGGTCCTGCCGATGCTCCTGTTGTGGATTCTCCGGAGGAATGGCACGACAAAATCAGGACTCTGCCATATCCCAAGATGTCAAACGAACTGTACATCAATCCTTCCCCTCTCATCGTGCCGCAGGACATGAAGACCGGGAAATGGCTTCAGTTCGCCCTTTCGGATGACAGCAGTTTTCCTGACGGCAGGACTGTTTATTCGGATACTCTCGGGTGGAACATGTTCAACCCTCATACGGCGTTGGCAGAGGGGACGTGGTACTGGAAATTCCGCAATGTTTCCGAAGACGGGACAAAACAGGAATGGAGCGAGACAATACCTTTTGAAGTGAAGGGCTCGGCCCCGGTATTTGTGACTCCGGATTTCAGTGCGTTCAGGGAAAATCTGCCGCGGGAACACCCGAGGCTTTATTGCTGGCTTCGCCCGTATCTTGAAAACGCCAAGGCGAATGTCTCGAGGCATGAAGAATACGGCCGCCTGCTGAGCAGGGCCAAAACCGCCCTTGACGCAGACTGTCAGGCTCTTCTGTCCGCAGTCAGCGAAGACAGCATGGAAATGCTTTCTTCTTATGTGGAATACCTGTATCAAGCGGCAATCCTTACCGACGGGGAGGAATACCTTGAAAAGATGGACGAGATTCTCGGACAGATGCTTTCCCGCGGGTTCAGCGATTCGGAACTGTTTTTGACCAACTTCTGTTCCACCTATATCGCATATTCCCATCTGGCGATTTACGATTTGCTTTACGACAGGCTTCCGCAGTCCGAACGTTCCGCAACGGAGGAACTTCTCATGAGGTATTGCAGCCGGTACTTTGCCTCTTATTGCGGCAGTCAGGAAAACAATATCTTCGACAACCATTTCTGGCAAAAGAACATGAGGGTGCAGTTCCAGACCGTTCTGTGTCTGTATGACAAGGCGGGGCATGAGGACGATGCCATGCACATGCTGGAATATTATTATGAACTGTGGACTGCACGCGCTCCTGCCTCAGGCTTCAACCGGGACGGGGCATGGGCCAACGGGACCGGTTATTTCGATGCCAATGTAAAGACGCTGTACTATATGCCGATGACCCTGTCCTATCTTGCGAGATTCGATTTTCTGCAGCATCCGTGGTACAGGAATGCGGGGACCGCCCTTGTCTATTCCTGGCCTCCGGAATCGTCAAGCGCAGGTTTCGGGGACGACAGCGAAAGACAGCCTTATCCGCGCAGGCAGCGGGCTGCGTTTGCCGATTTTCTCGCACGTGAATGCGGGGATGCCTTTGCCGGCTGGTATGCCGGACAATGCCGTGACGAGCTTCTTGCGGATTATGAGTTGAGGCTTTACCGTATGTGCTGCAATTCGGACTATTCTTCGGATTTTCCGGATGATGCCCCTAAAATGATATGGTATGAGGACATAGGCGAGGTTGTAATGCATTCCGACCTTGAAAGCCCGGGGACGAACACATCCCTCTCATTCCGTTCCGCCACCTTCGGCTCGGGAAGCCATACCCTCGCAGACCAGAACAGTTTCAACATTCTCCACAAAGGAGAGAAGATATATTATCATTCAGGATATTATACCTCTTTCAGCGATGCCCACAACATCCTGTCATACCGTCATACGAGAGCGCACAATTCGATTCTCGTGAACGGCATAGGACAGCCCTTCTCCACGCAGGGCTACGGAATGGTGCTGCGGGCTGACGGCGGCGACAATATCGCCTATTGCCTCGGAGATGCCTCGAATGCCTATGGCGGAGTGAGCAACGACCCGATGTGGATATCCAATTTCGCAGCGGCAGGCATCACTCAGACTCCCGAATACGGATTCGGGGAAACTCCGCTCACGAAATATCGCCGTCAGGCGCTCATGCTCTATCCGGACATTGTCCTGATATATGATGAACTGGAGGCATCTGAGCCTGTGCGTTGGGACTGGCTTCTGCATAGTCCTGAACGGTTTTCCATTGACGGGGCATCACTTGGCGTGACTTCGGAATTTCCGGAAAGCGGTTGCGCCGCAGCGGTGAATTTCTTTTCGGGAGCGGCGTTGTCACTTTCGCAGACGGATGAATTCTTTTCTCCTCCCGTACCGGAAGACCCGGACAGTTATCCTGCGCAATGGCATCTTACGGCAAGGGCTGAGAACACCGCATCGCTCCGGGTGCTGGCGGTAATCAGGATAGGGGACTGTCCCGGTTCTCTCCCGTCCGTGTCCCGTTCCGGGAATGTGATAACCTGCGGGAACTGGCAGATTGAGGCTGCTTTGAGGGCGGATGAGGATGAGCGGCTTTTGGTGAGAAACACGCAAAACGGAGCGGTTTACAGTTACGGTTACGATAATCCGGTATTGGGCGGGCAGGAATATTCCCGTGCATACAACCTTTCGTCCGTGCTATACGACGTGAAGGACGGAGTTTTCGGCATTTCGGAAATGTATGACCGTTCCCCGATTTCTACGAAAACAATGCACTAAAATAAAAAATTTTAATTATGACAAACAGACAACGGACCACAGCGGAGTATGAGTCTCCGAGAATTGATTTCTGCAGCGTTGCTGCTGAGGCAGGATTTGCCGATTCAGGCTGGAGTAATGGAACGCTCCAGGATGAAGGTAATTGGAATGAGAATGATTTTTCTAACCTCTAATCTTTTATGCCATGAAAAGGACAAATTTGTTTGCCGCGTCTGCAATATGTTTTGCAGCATTGGTTTCATGTCAGAAAGAACTGACTGAAAATGTCACGGGGGAGGGAAGCAAGAACCTCATCTCCAAGACCCTTTATGCGGAAGGCAATGACTGGGTTGCCGATACCAAGACTGTCTACGAGCCTGGTGCAGGCATAGTATGGACAGGCAATGAGTCTATGGACATCTTTTATGGAGCGGCCGGCGGAAGTGAGGGCGCATCAGGTACAAACCCTTATATGAGGCACGTCAGCGGTATTGTTACCAACAACAATGACGGCACATATTCTTTTTCTCATGATGCCATAGACGGCGTAGAATTGTATGACTATTGCGTCATTACCCCTGTTCTCCCAAGTTCGAGAGCCAGCAAGACAAATAGCGACGGAACAAGCATAATTGTTGAATTTTCTCCGTTGCAGATGCCGGGGCAGAATACCTATGACCCGAACTATGACCTCCTTTATGGCAAGGGTGAAAAAGGCGTTTCTGCAGCAGAGAATCTGACTATAAACCAGTTCAAGAGAATCAGCATGCCTTTGAAACTGGAACTTGTTGACAATGACGGTGTGGCTGCCGGCGAAAGCATCAGGGCTGTGACTGCATCATTTGGAAAGGAAACTACAAACCATGAGGCTTTGGCTGGTCTTTTCTATATGTCGGTCGGTATAGATGACTATGATGCCTGCTCAATAAACAGCATCAACCCTGCAGGGAATGCGGTTACTGCGGTTTATGCGGACGGACTTGCAAAACAGAGTGAGATCTATCCTGTGTGGTATATGGTGAATCCGTCTGTTTTTGAGAGTGGTACCGGTCTTGTCCTTACGGTCGTGACCGATACGAAAACCATTACGAAGACAATTACCCTGCCTGAAGAATTGAATGTGATGACAGGCAAGTTCAATTCCGTGAAAATCAATATTTCCGGAACCAACTCGTCGTCTGTGGCCTCCCTTTATCAGGACTTTACTTCCCTTCCGGAAGGAGCGATTTCATCTTCTCCGCTGACTGCAAGTGACGGACAGTCTTACGCATGGGGCTTTGACGGCTGCGAAATCTCCGCAAATGCTACGCTTCCTGCCGGTCTGGCAATCGGCTCAGGAGCAAGCGTGACTCTTCCGACAATTCCGGGATACAAGATTACCGGGATAAGGCTGTACGCCAACCCTGACAATGCCAACAGCAGCAATACTGTTGCCCTCAATGGCGGTACTTCCATGGATTTCAACAGTTATGTTGAAGGTGGTCTTGTCGCTACCGGCGGTGTCCTCGAAATTGATGTCCCTGAAGACATCCAGGGTCAGACACTTACGCTCACTTCAACAGGAAGGACGGTCCTCAGCGGCATCGCTTTCGAACTTGCCGAGGACAGCGGTTCAGCAGCGGATTTTGAGAATGACTATTATGCCCAGTACATTGCCGGACGTGACATTATAATCAACGGCGAGATCTACAATATTGCGAACAATGGCGAAGCGAAGTTGGTGGATGTGTCAGAAATGACAATAGCAGACATCAATGATGGAGGTGTGATTTTCGTGGACAATACAGATACATCTGAAGAAAAAGCCATCAACGGGAACATAATTACGGGAGCGGCTATTGTCATAGGTCGGTATAGAGACTCTCAGCCAGCAATAAAATTCGAGACTACAGCAGGAGCAGCAAATCAGGTAAGAATACAGGCGGATATTGTGTTCAAAAACATGTCCATATCTTCATCGCATACTGCTTCCATGTTTGTATGTAGTGATGCTGCTGCCAATGTATCATTGACATTGGAAGACTGTACACTTACCAATACATCCGGGTCTGCCATACTTCGTGATGCTGGGACAAATGCGTCAGTCGAAAATGTGGCAATTAATAACTGCGTGATAGAATTTGCAGAGGGATGCAATTCCGGTTCATGCGTCATTGCATATCATAGTTCCAAGACGGATTTTTCGGCAAAGAGCATGAAGGTAAATAATTGTGTGATTTATGCTCCGACAACATTCCCTGCAGGCATAATTTCATTAGGGTATAGTGGTTTGAAAACCACGACTGCCGATGTTGAAATCGAAGTTACCGACAATACGTTGTACAATATCACTTCTCCGAATGTTGTTGCCCGCGCATGGCAAGCGAAGTCGCTTGTCGTGAACAACAACGTGGCATATAACGAAAGCGATGGTGTCAAGTCATATCTTACAGCGATTTATGACGAGACATTCACTCCTGAAAAAGTCGAGGTAACAGGGAATTATCTTTATACGCCGTTTGTATCTGGCTCCAATTCATGGAGTTTAATGCACACCGGCTCTTATCAGGTAAATATTGATGCCAATTTCCTGCATTCGCAGGCACAGAACTGCATCCTTACCGACCAGGTGAACCTTGCGACTGGCTACATTCCTGTCAACACATCCGTGGTCGCCAACGGTGCCGGTGCCGACTACGACACCAAATATTGGATAGCCCGATAATCGGCGTATTGGCTTGCCAGAAAAAACATGGCCGAGGGTGAATTGAATTCAGTCTCGGCTGTGTTTTATGAAGGGATTTCATCTTGACTATGGCCGGCCGGATTTATATCTGTTGCTTTCTGGAGATTGTGTTTTTGCCGGTAATGTATGCGTAAATGGCAGAAGGGATGAACATCAGCGACACGGAGTCGAGCTCCCGTCTGCCATATTTTTTTGCTGAAGTCACGACTGCTTCTGTTATTTTGTTGGCTTCCATGAAACTGAACAGTGATTTCAATTCAGAACAATGGTCGAAATATCTGTCCGACCATTTGATTTCCACTGCCCAGTTCGGCTTTTGCCTGACCATATCCAGTCCAACCATGTCCACTTCTCCGTCTTTTCTGCCCTGCTTCCAGTTGGCATAATAGATTTCAGTATTGTCCCTGGGAATCCATTGTGCGTATATCGCTGTTTCCACCATGTTGCCCATGAATGAGTCGGACTCTGTCAGCGGGGAAAAAAGTGCACACCTCAAGGACGGGTTCGTCAGATATGTTTTGAATGCAGTAATCCGTTTCATCCGTTTGGCGTTGATGTCGATTTTGTTCACTCTTTTTATCAGGAAAGCTGCTTCAAGATATTCCAAATATTTTTTCAGGGTTTCCTTGCGGATCCCGGATTCCTTTGACAGGTCTTCATATGAAAATTCTCCGCCGGACCGGTATGCAATATGGATGAAAAGCCTGTTCAATTCTTGTGTGTCCTGTATTCCGTACAAGCTTGGAAGGTCTCTGAGGAGGACTTTGTCGATGATGTCATGTCTTATGAACTGCCCCGGATTGCTTTGTGTTTTTTCAGAAAACACTATTTCCGGATAACCCCCATAATTTATGTAGTTCAGAAAATGCTTGTTCAGGGCATCAATGTCAATGGTGTCGTAGGACTCGATTTCTTTACCTTTCCATGTGATTTTTGCAGGAATAATCAGCTGGTCGAGGTCGAGAAGATGGATGTATTCGTTGAATGTCAGCGGAGGCAGCATAAAGTCCGAAAACCTCCCGGCTCCGCTTTCATTGCTTTTCAGTTTCAGGGCTGCGGCTGCCGATCCGGATGCAATGAATTTTGACCCGCGGAAACTGTCCACCATTGATTTCAGGTGTACTTCCCAATCCTTAAGATACTGGATTTCATCATAGAATACATAGTATCCTTCCTCTGCGCCTGTCTGTTTGAGCGTTTCGCAGGCAATTCGGAAGAGGTCTTCTAGCGGAATGTTGTTGTATATCGGTGTGTCGATTGAAAGATAAATTATTTTCTGCGGATTTATGCCGTCGGCAATCAACTTTTCTATCGTGTGGAAAAGCATCACGGTCTTTCCTACTCGTCTCGGCCCCATGAGTATTATGCTTCTTCGGACAGACGTGTCGGTCACAAGCGGATAGAAAAGGTCAAGATAAAGCCTGTGCTTCATTTCGCTGAAATCTTTCGGGATGCTTCCCGTTGTCCACCACGGGTTGTCAAAGCGCATCCTTGACATTATCTGCTCCTTGAGGAAATCCATATTTATCTTCATAATGACGGAAATTGTAATAATAAGCACAAATTTACGAAAAAATATGCTTAAATCAACACTATATGTAAAAATAAGCACTATAAAAACAATCTGTTTTGACGTTTTCCCATGCAGCGGAAAACAATTATCTTTGCGGGCGGTTTATAATGTGAGAGATTAAGGAATGGGAAGGAAGCACACGTTTAAAGAATGGATTATTGCGGTGCGTCCGTGGTCGTTTCCGGCTTCGGCGATGCCGGTCATGGTGACCCTGGGCTATCTTTTTGCGGCGCACGAGGGCGTGAACTGGCTTAACGGAGTATGGGCTTTGCTGAACATAGTGGTGTTCCATGCTGCTGGCAACACATGGAGCGACTGGTTTGACTATCGCAGGAAGGTCGATGCGGATGACACGTTCGGGGCGAAAACACTGACGTCGGGGATGTTTTCCGAAAAGGAAATTTTGCGGCTCTCCATAGGCCTGCTTGCGGTTGCGTCGGTTGCGGGAATCGCCCTGTGGCTGAGGACGGGAATGCCTCTGCTTTACATCGGACTCGGCGGGCTTTTGTGCACGGTCTTTTATCCGTATCTGAAATACAAGGCCTTGGGTGACTTTGTGATATTCATCGCATACGCCCTTTTGCCGACGTTGGGAACGGTCTATGCCTGTACACTCCTCATTGATTGGCAAGTGCTGTATCTTGCTGTTCCCGTGGGACTTATAACGGTAGCAATCCTGCATTGCAACAATCTGAGGGACATAAGGACAGACAAGCGTGCCCATATCCGTACAATCGCCATGAATATCGGCGGACGTGCTTCGGTGTGGCTATATTGCTTCGAGATTCTGTTTCCTTACCTGTGGATTGCCGGATGCGTGATTTTTTGCGTGCTGCCGGTGTGGACGCTGCTCATTTGGCTTTCCGTAATCCCTGCAATACAGAATGTGAGGACTGCGCTGAAATTCTTTAGGGACGGCTCTGATGTCATTTCGAGTCTTGACGAGGCTACAGCGAAACTCCAGTTGCTTTTCAGTCTCATGTTTGCTGCCGCATTCGTCCTGTCGGGTCTGTTTTCATAATTCTGCGGCTCATGAAAAAATTGATTTTTACGGTATTGCTTGCCGCATGCCTGTGGACGATAATGTTTTCTCCGCTTACGGCCCCGCACGTGAACTTTTGGCTGATGATGACTTGCTCCGCTCTCATTTTGAGCGGGTTGTCGTCGTTGTTCAACCCCGACTGGTGGAAGCG
>CALVDU010000137.1 GCA_944326375.1 uncultured Bacteroidales bacterium
CCATACCTTTGAAATTCTCCCTGTAGGCCATCATGTCGTCAAGCAATACGTCATAGACTTCGAGGTTCTCCTCGGAAATCAGCTGGACGTCAGACTGCACGAGACAAACGTGTTTCCTGTCATCGACCAGGTTCTTGCCAAGGGTGAAATCGTATGTCCCCTCCTCTTTTATTTCCTTGTAGAATACGGGCACCGTCCCTTTTTCCACCTGAGGAAGGTAGCCTGACGGAGTCGATACGAATACGAACCGGCTGTCGTCCATGGCGGCCAGTTCATAACGTCCCTTCGCATCGGTCACAGCACAGTTACGGCCGTCGGAAACGACCACTCCCGGAAGACCCCTGCCTTCGGCCTCCACTTTTCCTTTCAACAACACTTCAGCGTCTGCGGCGGCAGAGGCCATTGACATGCACAATGCCGTCAGTGACAATGTCTGAAAAATTCTTGCGTTCATATCAGAATACAGGTTTTGCGGGATCCATGTCCCAGCCGGTTACGGTAGATATATAAGGTATGAGACTCATGGCCATTTTCAATTGGCCCGAATAATTCGGATGCCATACGGACCCGAGGTCGGAAGTGCTGTTGTAAAGCCCCCTCGTCAACTCAATCACATACACTGACGAATCCGGCATGCTCTCCTTCACTTTGCGGAGATACCCGTTCATCGGACCTACCGAAGTCGGAGGGCAGACACAAAGCACGGGAACTTCCCCATGCATCGCCCTAATCTGCGAAACCAGCCTGCAATACCCCTCCACAAATTCTTCCTCTGTCGGGAACGGCGGAACCGCAAAATCATTTGAGCCGAGGTTGATGACCACCAAGTCCGGCTTGTAGGAAGGCGTCATGTACAATACAGTGTCCATGTCGAATGTCCTCAACATCCTGCCCTGCATGCAAAGTGCGGAAGTGCGGAGGCTGTCCCCGTAATTGCGGACTGCGCCCTGCCCAGAATGGGCAATCATCGTATAGTCAGCCTCGAAATATCTTGAAATTATCGCCGCATAGGAAAGGTTGCAGTTCTCCGTAGAAACCTTGAACGGCTCATCCCTGTCCTTTCCCTCCGTGCCGAAACCGCAGGTCAGGGAATTTCCGATGAACTCTATATGCCTTTCCGGCACACTTTCAGGGAAAGTCAGGCTGCTGCCCTGAGGAAGCATGAACCCCTTTACCGTCACGCTCCCATACTCCCCTTCCGTACATTTCTGCACCATGATCTCATGGCTTCCGCTGCCGAGTTCCTCAACGAGCACAACTGCGCTGTCTGCAGCATCAGCCGAACCTGCACGGAATTTTTTCACGAGTTTTCCGTCAGCGAATACATTGAACCAGGCTTCGCCCTTCACGGCCATCACTGCATCGAGCCTGTCGCCGTCGAGGACGGTCTGAAAATAAGTTCCCGTCCAGTCGTAAGACACATTCCCCTCTTCCGACACGGCAGTCCTGCCGACATAGCGCACGCCGGCATCATTGCCATTCAATGCAGTCCCCACTTCGATTTCGTCGCAGAAAAGGAAGGCACGGATCCCGCTGAGCCAACTCCAGGACGGAACCGTCTTTTCAGGAACGGCATGCACCTTCACATACCTCGCAGTCACTTCGGGAAATGACAGGAAATGCCTGCGCACCTCCCTCGTCTCCCTGTCAATCTGCGGGAAATCACGCTCTGCCACTGTCCTGAACCTTTTCCCGTCATCCGACACCGAAACAGATATCCTGCGGGCATCAAAGACTCCGTCTGCCGTATTCACGCACACGCCGAGAGCCACGGAAGCAAATGTCTCCGCCTTTCCAAAATCGATGACAGCCTCCATGTCCGTTGTCTCGAAGCCAAGCCAGCGTCCGCTGCCGAACACACCGTCACCTTTCAGACCGTCAACGAGCATCTGCGCCCCGTCAAATGCATACCTGTCGCATGGCTGCTGCATGAGCCTGACCGGTTTTGCCGTCGCCATGTTGAATGAAACCTTTTCCGACAGGGCTTTTCCGGGCTTTCCGCCACGGAATGCCGCCGCCGTAAGCACGCAATTCTCCTTTATTTCAAGCGGAGCGGCATATACGGGAGAGTCCTCCGTCGGGTCAGATCCGTCGAGAGTATAATGTATGGGAGCCGACCCCATTGTCTCCAAAGTGACAGAAACGGCGCCTTTCCCGAAATCCGGCTTTATGGCAGCCGTTACTTCAAATACATGTTTTGCGTAATTGTAGCCCTCAATGTCATAAATTTTTATGAGGTTTTCGAGCCTGTCGAGAAAAGCCCCGTAATTTTTCCGAGACGGATAAGTCCACTGGTTTTCGGCGAGAGCCGCCCAACGCGGAAGCACCATGTACTGCACATGAGGGAAAGTCTCGATATATTCCGTCCACAGGTTGGCCTGCAGACCGAGGATATGTTTCCTTTCCTTTTTGGAAAGCACAGAAGGCACAGGATTATAGCCATAGACAGACTTCAGGGGGATATAGCCGCCGATTGACAACGGTTCCTGCGAGGCATCCTTGCCCTGATAATAGTCAAAATAAAGGTAGGTATTCGGGGTCATTATCACGTCATGGCCGAGCCTCGCAGCCTTGATTCCGCCGCTTTCCCCTCTCCAGGACATCACGACGGCACCCTCGGCAGCCTCACCCTCAAGAATCTCGTCCCATCCGATGACTTTCTTCCCGTGCGCCGACAGGAATTCCGCCACATGCTTCATGACATAACTCTGAAGTTTCTGCTCACGGGTCGAATTTCCGTCATCCTCCAGCCCCAGTTCATCTGCCTTCGCCTGGCATTTCGGGCAGTTCTCCCACCTCAGCTTAGGGCACTCGTCGCCACCGATATGGACATATTCAGAAGGGAAAAGGTCCACGATTTCCTCGAACACTCCGTCGAGAAATTCAAGGACAGCATCATTTCCTGCACAAAGCACATCCTCGGACACGCCCCACTTCGTCCATACCTTATACGGTCCGCCGGTGCATCCCAATTCAGGATAAGCCGTCAGGGCAGCCTGCATGTGTCCCGGCAAATCCACCTCCGGAATCACGGTCACATACCTGTCTGCAGCATATTTCACTATTTCCCGCACCTGTTCTTGGGTAAAATATCCGCCGTAAGGCTTCCCGTCATACTTTTCAGGCCTGTCGTTCAGATGTCCCACAAGGGTCTCATCTCTCATCGAACCTTTGGAAATCAGTTCCGGATAACGCTTGATTTCAACTCTCCAGCCCTGGTCGTCGGTGATGTGCCAATGCAGGGTGTTCATGTTGTGCAGGACCATCATGTCGATGTAGGTCTTCACTTCATCCATTCCGAAGAAATGGCGGCACACGTCAAAATGTGCCCCGCGGTAGCCAAAGTGAGGATAGTCCTCCATTTCAGCGGCAGGAAAACGGCCTCCGCACACAGGCAGAGCCTTGCGGAGCATCTGTATTCCATAAAATACGCCTGCCGGAGATGAGCCCGTGATGACAATGCCGTCGGCAGCCACTTCCGCCCTGTAGCCCTCCTTCGGAAGTTTGCATGAAGGGTCGCAGACAAGAAGAATGTCCCCGTCAGCCGCCCCTACTGTTTCAGGCGCAAAGCCGAGGCATTTTTCAATGTATCCGGCAAGGAATGCGGCATTCCGCTTCATGCCGTCAGCGTCGGAAGCACCTGCCTTCCAGGCAATTTCCGTATTCTCCGACAACAAAAATGGCTCCTGGTTGTCCTGAAGTTCAATTTTCTGCGGCAGAGGCACCACATCATAACACGACTGCTGCGCCTTTCCAGGAAAGGCAAGCAGCAGCAATGAAGCCGCAAGCGGCAAAATACACTTTAAATTCATGTCCTTATTTGTTCATTCCCGAAGATACGGCTTTTTCCAGATCATCCCAAAGCCCGTGGTTGATAATGTGGACAATATCGAAAATCATGATTCCGTCGGTATCCTTGAGCACCTGCTCCACGGCACGTGAGAACTGGCTCCAGTCTTCTTTGTACTGTTCCACATAAAGCGAGCCTATCACAGGCGCCGCACCGCATGTAAGACGTTTCACAAGCTCCGCACCGCCCTCGACACTGTAGCAATAGGTAAGGCTGTTGTCCATGGCCGCTTCCGTACGCGGGCCGACCACTCCGTTGGCCGAGTCAACGTCATCCTTTGTCACCAATGTATAATAAAGACCTGTCATGTAGAGGTCGAGCATTTCGGCGTAGCCGGTGCTCTTGTACTCAGGTGTAGCCCAATCGTACTCTGCCGAAGGATCGTACTTTTCGCTTGCCCAGTTCACGCCCAGCTGATAATATGTAGGATACCATGCTCCGGTATAGTCGCCTATTTCAAGAGACGGGTTCACGCCTTTGAGCATCTCATGGGCCTTGACGATGAAATCCTTGATCACATGCGCCCTCCACTCGATCCATTTGAGAAAATGTTTTCCTTCGGTGTATTTCCATTCCCCGGTCTTTGCGTCCTTTTCCCACCTGATGATGTCTTCCGGGAAATTCTCCACCTTCACGCCGGCGTATTCTTCGAAAAGGCCGCGGGAAAGGTCGCTGAAGTCGGAAGTGACGCCGTCATAGCGTACCCTGTCGAAGATTATGCCGTCAAGGTCCATATATTTGCATGCAAATTCCTTGAGGATGTCCAGCTGATATTGCTGCACCTCAGGATTGGCAGGGTTCAGCATGCCGTTGTAGTTGGATTTCTGTTCAGAAATAGGCACCATTTCACCTTTGTCGTAAAGTATGGACTGCCATTCAGGATGCTGCTTGTAGATGATGCCCCTGTCATACCAGTTGTGCCCTCCGGCAAAGATGTTGAGAGATGCGTAGACCTTCATGTCCATTTCGTGCGCATACTCTATAAAATAAGAGAGCATGTCGTAATCCTGACTGCGATACCAGCCGTCCCATTCACCCATATACGGGGCTATCTTGCTGTCATACAACACCTCTCCCATAATGGACTTTACATCGACGACCACATTCCCGAAGCCCGCATCCTTGCATTTCTGCAGATAAAACCTGATTGAATCCGGATACGAAAGCCTCTCATAATTCGCCTCGCAGTCAAACCACATGTAATTCGAGCCTGCTGACGCAGTTTTTTCTTCATTTCCGGCTCCTGTACATGCAGCAAACGCCATCATGGCCACGATTCCGGCAAAAGCGATTCTTTTAACAGACGACATAATATTTCAATTATTTGATTTCATATCGCAATATTAGTAAAAATTTTAATAATAATCGAGTTTTCAAATAAAAATATTTTTTATATTTGCACATACATAAAATGGTTTACGCCTTATTATAATTGAACATCCATGACAGACAGAAGATCTTTCCTCAAAACGGCTGCCGCTGCAGCCGCATCGGCAATGGCCGTGCCCGGAATACTGAAGGCTGACGACCTTGCTTCCGGACTTTCCGGAACGGTTTCACCCGCACACGGGCATGACAACGGAGGGCTCATCGTCCCGAAAGCGCAGGGGTTGAAGATTACGGGCACTTTCCTCGACGAGATTTCCCACGACATTCCGCACC
Source organism: uncultured Bacteroidales bacterium (assembly GCA_944326375.1). Classification (GTDB taxonomy): domain Bacteria; phylum Bacteroidota; class Bacteroidia; order Bacteroidales; family UBA932; genus Cryptobacteroides. The sequence goes on from CALVDU010000137.1 coordinate 5,513, forward strand.
AGAACTGGGGAGAAAAGGAATGGGATGCCGATTTCCGGCACATGAAGTCCATCGGGATCGACACGGTGATCGTAATCCGCTCCGGATACCGCAAATTCATCACCTACCCTTCCCCATACCTTCTCAAAAAGGGCTGCTACATGCCATCGGTAGACCTCATAGACATGTTCCTGAGACTGGCGCAGAAATACGGCATGAAATTCTGGTTCGGCCTCTACGATTCCGGCAGGTACTGGGACACAGGAGACCTTTCGCAGGAAATCGAGGACAACAAATACGTCATCGACGAAGTATGGAAGATGTACGGGGAGAAATACGACAGTTTCGGAGGCTGGTACATAAGCGGTGAAATCAGCCGTCAGACAAAAGGTGCGATAGATGCCTTCCATGCCATGGGAAAGCAGTGCAAAGATGTTTCAGGAGGGCTTCCTACCTTCATTTCGCCGTGGATAGACGGCAAGAAGGCCATAATGGGCACGAACAAGCTGACCAACGACCAGGCCATATCCGTTGCGGAGCATGAAAGGGAGTGGAACGAAATTTTCGACGGCATACATGACGTGGTGGACGCCTGTGCATTCCAGGACGGGCACATCGACTATGACGAACTCGACGCGTTCTTCTCCGTCAACAAGAAACTCGCCGACAAATACGGGATGCAATGCTGGACAAATGCCGAGACTTTCGACAGGGACATGCCAATCAAATTCCTCCCGATAAAGTTCGACAAACTCCGGATGAAACTGGAAGCTGCCGCCAGATGCGGTTACGACAAGGCCATCACTTTCGAATTTTCTCATTTCATGAGCCCTCAGTCGGCATATCTTCAGGCCGGACATCTTTTCGACAGGTACAAGGAATATTTCAACATGTAAACGTCCATGAAAGGAAAGGTAAATACTGGATATATCGTCTTCCTCGCCGTGGTTGCGGCTGTCGGAGGCATACTTTTCGGCTATGACACGGCCGTGATTTCAGGAACCATAGGCATAGTCACGCAGCAGTTCGCCCTCGATACCATGCAGCAGGGCTGGTATGTGGGCTGCGCCCTAATCGGTTCGATAGCGGGAGCCTGCTTTGCAGGAGTCCTCAGCGACACGATCGGAAGAAAGAAGACCATGCTCATAGCCGCCGTGCTTTTCTGCATCTGTGCGGCAGGATGCGCCGCAAGCGTCGGATTCTGGCATCTTGTGGCATTCAGGATCATAGGAGGAATCGGAGTCGGCATAGTTTCCATAGTCTCGCCAATCTATATTTCCGAAGTCTCCACTCCGGAAAAGAGGGGCACGCTCGTATCCCTATACCAGCTTGCCGTGACAATCGGCTTCCTGGTGGCATACATAGTCAATTATGCCATACTTGACACGGCCGAGACGCAAAGGTTCACATCCGGTTTTCTGAACAGGGTGCTTGTGGACGAATACTGGCGCGGAATGCTAGGATCAGGAACAGTACCCGCAGTGCTTTTCCTCATAATCCTGTTCTTCATACCTGAAAGCCCGAGATGGCTGATAGTCAAAGGGCGAGGAGAACAGGCCGTAGGCGTGATGAGCCGCATCTACCTGTCCCGTGAAGACCTTGACAGGGAATACGGCCTGACAAAGGCGTCGATAGGCAGCGAACCAAAGGCAGAATGGACGGAACTCCTTTCTCCGGGCATTCTCAAGGCCGTCATAATAGGTTCGGCGATAGCGATTCTGGGTCAGTTCATGGGAGTCAATGCAGTCCTGTATTATGGTCCTGAAATATTCGGCAAGGCCGGGATTGCAGGAGGTGACGCACTGTTCTCCCAGGTGCTTGTCGGCATCGTGAACATGGTCACGACCATAATAGCGACCCTGATAATCGACAAGGTCGGGCGAAAGAAACTGATATACTGGGGCGTGTCCGGAATGATAATTTCGCTGCTGATGATAGGGCTCTACTTTTCGGCGGGAGAAAGCATCGGGCTTGGCAACGGCTTCATGCTTACTTTCTTCCTCTTCTACGTGTTCTGCTGCGCAATATCCATCAGTGCAGTGGTGTTCGTGCTCCTTTCCGAAATGTACCCGAACAGGGTCAGGGGTCTGGCCATGTCTGTCGCCGGACTGGCATTGTGGGTAGGCACATACCTGATAGGGCAACTTACCCCATGGATGCTGGAAAATCTCACTCCTGCCGGAACATTCTTCCTTTTCGCAGCGATGTGCATACCTTACATCCTGATAATGTGGAAGGCAGTACCGGAAACTACGGGCAAGTCGCTTGAGGAGATTGAGGAATACTGGAAATCGCAGGGCAAAAAGAAAGCGTAGTCGTCCTGACCGCAACGGAAGGACCTGCCCATAGCATCGGATGCACTCCAAATAACAGCACCCGGCCAAATCGGTCGGGTTTTTAAATTTTTTTATTATCTTTGCAAATTCCAAGCATTCATATCCAAATGAGAGATTCATTTTTGAACAAGGGCACAGGGAAATCCGCTGCGCTGAAACAGCAGATTCTCGGCCTGTGCATAAAGGACGGTGACTACACCATAGCCGAATGGAGCAGGGAAACCGGCATCAGCATTCCGACAGTGACCAAAATGGTGGCGGAGCTTATCGATGAAGGTTTTCTCGAAGAACTCGGCAAGACGGGCACTTCAGGAGGACGCAGGCCAAGCATCTACGGCCTGAACCCTACTGCAGGCTATTTCATAGGGGCGGACATCACGAGACACCATGTGAACATAGCGGCGAGCAACTTCAAGGGCAGCATCCTCGAATACAGGGACAACGTGCCTTTCGTTCTCGAAAGCAGCGAGGAATCCATTACAGCCCTATGCGAACTCCTGAAAAAATACACCCGCAAATTCGGAATAGACGAGGGAAAAGTACTGGCATACGGCATAAACCTCACAGGAAGAGTCAACCATGAGACCGGCTACAGCTTCTCCTATTTCCTCGGGGAAGACAAGCCTCTGGCAGCCACGCTGGAAGAATGTCTCGGGACATCAGTGTTCATAGAAAACGACTCCCGTGCAATGACCTACGGGGAATATATCTGCGGAGGAGCCGACAAGGAAAAGAATTTCCTGTTCATAAACGTCAGCTGGGGACTCGGCATGGGAATGATTCTCGACGGCAAACTTTCATACGGAAAATCAGGGTTTTCCGGAGAAATCGGACACTTCCCTCTCCTTGACAACGGCATAATCTGCCAGTGCGGCAAGGTGGGATGTCTTGAGACAGGGGCATCCGGCTCGGCCGTCCACCGCATCTTCCTCGAAAAGCTGAAAGAGGGCAAGGCTTCCGTCCTGTCAGGAAAATATGCCGCAGGAGAAGAAATCACGCTTGACGACATCCTCGACGCCCTCGTTGAAGAAGACGTGCTCGCCATAGAAGCGATAGAGGACATCGGAAGCACCCTCGGACGAGCCATAGCCGGGCTGATCAACATCTTCAACCCCGAACTGGTCATAATCGGAGGACGGCTTTCAGTCGCCGAAGAATACCTCATGCTCCCGATAAAGAGCGCAATCAACAAGCATTCCCTCAACATCGTGAGCCGCGACACCGTCGTGAAATTCTCCCGCCTCGGCAAGAAAGCCGGGGCATACGGGGCATGCATGCTCTCACGCAGTCATCTTCTGAACCTTCTTTAACGAACATTCATGGCTACGAACAAATTTCTGTTGGCGGCGGGAATCGCCGTGTCGTGCGGTCTGTGGACTGCGGAACTGAAAGCGGACGAGGGAATGTGGCTCCCGTCCCTAATATCGGAAAGAATTTCCGACATGCAGTCAAAGGGCTTCAAACTCTCGGAGGAAGACATATACAGCATCAACCAGGCATCCCTGAAGGATGCCGTCGTGCTTTTCGGAGGCGGATGCACAGGCGAAGTCATTTCCCCGGAGGGGCTTCTGCTCACGAACCACCATTGCGGCTACCGCCAGATCCAGCAGCACAGCAGCGTGGAACACGACTATCTCAAGGACGGGTTCTGGGCTATGAGCCGTGAGGAAGAACTTCCGAACGACGGGCTCTATGTCAGATTCCTCGAAAGAATGGAGGATGTCACTGCCGCCGTCCTGAAAGGCTACGAAGACGGGATGACTGAAATCCAAAGGGACTCGGTCGTGAATGCAAATTCGGCAATGCTCACGGAAAAGGCTGAGGCTGAAGGCAAAGGGCTGAAAGCCGATGTCGAGTCGCTGTATTACGGCAACCAATACTTCCTTTTCATCTACAGGGAATATTCCGACGTGCGCCTCGTTGGTGCACCGCCTTCTTCCATAGGCAAATTCGGAGGCGACACGGACAACTGGATGTGGCCGCGCCATACGGGGGATTTCTCCATTTTCCGAATCTATGCCGACAAGGACAATAATCCTGCCCCGTATTCAGCGGACAATGTCCCGTACAAGCCTAAAAAATTCTTCAAAATATCGGCTTCAGGGGTAGAGGAGGGCGATTTTACATTCATTTACGGCTTCCCTGGCAAGACCTCGGAATACATCATGTCCGAAGGCGTGCGCTACATTTCCGAAATCTCCGACCCGAGCAAAATCGGACTGCGCACAATGAGGCTGGACATACAGAAAAAATACATGGACGAAAGCCGTGCCGTGCGAATCCAGTATTCTTCGAAAAACGCAAGCGTAGCCAATTCCTGGAAGAAATGGCAGGGAGAAATGAAAGGAATCCGCAGGCTCGGGACAGTCGCTGCAAAGCAGGAATATGAAAAGAGGTTTGCCGAATGGGCAAAAGGAACGGAATATGAGGGCATCCTCGACAGGCTGGACACCCTCTATGCCCAACTTGAGCCATATGCATACGCAGCAGACTGGTACAATGAGAGCGCAGCAACGGCGGAAATCGTAAAATTTGCCACCGGCTACATGAAAAAATGGACAGAACAGATGTTTTCTTCCTCGACCGTCAGGATAGAAGAACTCGGGCGGGAAATGGAAAAAATGGCTTCTGCATTCTACAAGGACTATTATCTGCCGATAGACAAGGAATCCTTTGCCGCAGTAATGACGGCTTACGCCGAAAATGTGCCTGAAAATTTCCGGCCGGAATATTTCAACGACGGTCTCAGGAAATTCGGCAACGCCGAAGTATGGGCTGACTCGCTTTTCGGCAAATCCGTGTTTGCCGACAGCCTGAGCTTCAGGACATGGAAAGACAGCCTCTCCGTAATCTGCAATGACCCCGCAACGGAATTCGGGGATGCCTTCGGCAAATGGTACAAGGACACCATAAAGCCTGTCACGGACAGCATCAACAGGGAAATCACGCTCCTGTACAGGGACTACATGCGCGGACAGATGGAATTTGAGCCGCAAAAGTCATTCTATCCCGACGCAAACCTCACATTGAGGGTCGCATACGGTCACATAGCCGGCTACTCCCCTTCCGACGGAATCTATTACACCCCTGTCTCGACCCTTGACGGCATCATGGAGAAGGACAATCCTGAAATCTTCGACTACGATGTGCCGCAAAGGCTGAGGGAAATTTACAGGGAAAAGGACTTCGGACGCTGGGGCGTGACGGACAGCGAGGGAAACAAAACCGTTCCGGTATGCTTCATTGCCACCAACCACACCTCAGGAGGCAACTCCGGCAGTCCTGCAATCAACGCCGAGGGCAACCTCATAGGCATCAATTTCGACAGGGTTTGGGAAGGCACGATGAGCGACATATCCTTTGACCCGGCATTCTGCCGCAACATCTGCGTTGACATAAGATATGTCCTTTTCATCATCGACAGGCTTGCCGGAGCGCACCACCTGATTGACGAAATGGTCTTTACTGAAGAATAACGGCATGCTTGCACTGACTTATATCGAACACGGAAAATTCGGGCTTACGGAAAAGCCGGTTCCTGAAATCATCGCTCCCGGCGATGCCATTGTACGTGTAACCCTCGGAAGCATCTGCACGAGCGACCTGCACATAAAGCACGGAAGCGTTCCGCGTGCCGTGCCGGGAATCACGGTGGGTCATGAAATGGTGGGAGTCGTGGAAAAGACAGGCTCTGCCGTCCACAATGTGAAGCCAGGCGACAGGGTTGCCGTCAATGTGGAGACTTTCTGCGGTGAATGCTTCTTCTGCAAGCACGGGTATGTCAACAATTGCACGGACCCTGACGGGGGCTGGGCACTCGGTTGCAGAATAGACGGAGGACAGGCTGAATATGTGCGCGTACCCCATGCAGACACCGGTCTGAGCCTCATTCCTGACAACGTGAGCGACGAGCAGGCTCTGTTCGTCGGGGACATCCTTGCCACAGGCTATTGGGCTGCGAAAATTTCCGAAATCTCTCCGGAAGACACAGTCCTGATAATCGGCGCAGGTCCGACAGGCATCTGCACCCTATTGTGCACCATGCTGAAAAAACCCGCAAAAATTATCGTGTGCGAACAGGACGCCGCAAGACGACGCTTTGTGGAAGAGCATTATCCTGATGTGCTCGTGACATCGCCGGAGGGATGCAAGGAATTTGTGCTTGCGCACAGTCTTCACGGAGGTGCAGACAGGGTCATGGAGGTTGCAGGAGGCACTGACACCTTCCGCCTCGCATGGGAATGCGCCCGACCGAACGCAATCGTGACCGTGGTAGCCCTGTATGACAGGCCGCAGGTTCTTCCGCTTCCGGACATGTACGGAAAGAACCTCACATTCAAGACCGGCGGGGTTGACGGATGCGACTGCGACGAAATCCTGAGACTGATTTCGGAAGGAAAGATTGACACCACCCCGCTGATTACGCACAGGTTTCCGCTCGACAGGATAATGGACGCTTACGAAATATTTGAAAACCGCCTTGACGGCGTAATCAAAATCTCCGTCCTCCCGACCGCAGCGGGGGATTTAAAATAAGTACTTTTATGGAACACAAGGTATCGGAAAACCCTTTCAAAAACCGAAAGACGGGCAATTCTGCCCTCATGACAGTCACGGCAATATTCGTGACACTCTATCTTACCTCCAACATAATGGCGGTAAAGGTCATCGGAATATTCGGAATTTTCTACTTCGACGCCGGAACACTGACGTTCCCGTTCGCCTACATGCTCGGAGACGTGCTCACTGAAATATGGGGCTACCGCACGGCAAGGAAAATCATCTGGCTTACCCTTCTGTGCAATATCCTCCTTGTCATCTTCACATACTTGGGCATACTTCTCCCCTCTCCCGACTATCTCCAGGAGACAGCAGATGCCTACAACCACATCTTCTCCTACGTGCCGAGAATCGTCGTCGCATCGCTCGCCGGCTTCCTCTTCGGGGAATTGTCAAATGCATGGCTTATGGACAAAATCAAGAGCATCACAAAGGGCAGGTGGCTGTGGGTCAGGACGATAGGCAGTTCTGCAGTGGCTTATGTATTTGATTCCGTACCGTTCGTGCTAATCGCATTCGCCGGAACGGTCTCAACCCGGGACCTGCTGATGATGATTGCGTTCCAGTATGTCTCCAAACTGGCCATAGAAGCCCTGCTCGGCACTCCTATGGCATACGCCGTAATCAGGTTCATACAACGGCATGATTAGATACTCCCTCATAACCGAAGGCAATTTCCGGAGGGAATTCGTCCTGCTCCAGGGCACAGGCTGCCGCTGGAAACAATGCACATTCTGCGACTACCACGAAGACATCAGCGACGCTCCATACGAAGTCAACCGTTCCGTTCTGGAGCAGGTCACGGGCAAATACGGCGTCCTCGACATAATAAACTCCGGTTCAGGACTGGAACTCGACCCGCAGACCATCGGGCACATCCGCCGTATAGTGCAGGGAAGGCATATCCATACCCTGTGGTTTGAAATGCACTACATGTACCGCAAACGGCTGAAGGATTTTGCGCAGCAGTTTGCGCCCGCAGAAGTGAAGTTCCGCTGCGGTGTGGAATCTTTCGACCCCGCCTTGCGCAATCTATGGAAAAAGGGCATCCCGTCATCCGTGACGCCTGAAATGATTGCAGAGCATTTTCAGGGCGTTTGCCTTCTGTGCTGCACCGACGGCGACAGCAAGGAACGCATACTCAGCGACATCAGCATCGCCCGTGAGCATTTCGAATATTGCAGCATAAACCTGTTCTGCAACAATGGCACAGCGGTCCGCCGGGATGACAGACTTGCGGAATGGTTCATCTCCGAAGTCTATCCGGCAATAAAGGAGGAGCAGAAGTTTGAAATTCTGCTGAACAATACGGACCTCGGCGTCGGATAGCGGGGTGTGAAAACGGACTGTCTGCGGCGTTGCTCTCGACTCGCCAATCCTCGCAACCATCAGGTTGCTGCGGTTGTCTCGTCTTCGTGCGCCTTGCATCCAGCCCATTTTGACACCCCGTCAATAGGGCAGCTCGTCACGCCACTTCACCCAGAACGCTTACTCGCCGCGCACTACGCAGACGCTGAAAATGTCGTTCTGCGTACCGGAATTCACGCTTGTCCAGGTAATCCCGTCTGCAGAATAAGCAATGTTGCCGCCATTTCCTACTGCAACGAAATAACCGTCGGCGTAGACAACATCATTCCATGTTTCCGTTCCGGATGCCACCTGCTTCCATGTCTGGGCATCAGAAGAATATGCGATGTTTCCGCCATCCCCTACTACAACATAGACATTGTTGCCGAATGCTGCACCGTTCCAGTTTGCCGTACCGGCGGTCTGAACAGACCAAGTCTCTCTGTCTGACGATGTTGCAACACTTCCTTCAGAACCTGCTGCCATGAAGGACCTGCCGTTGTATGTCACGCAGAACCAGTCTTCGCTTCCGGCTGTGGTAAGCCCGTCGAAATTATTTATGCGGCCGTTCATGCTTACTGCAGCAAGATAACTGCTCCAAGATTCCTTTCCGTCTTCGGCTACCCTTTTCTCGTTATAGCATTCCACGTCGTTCCACGGCTCATTTCCAAGCCTCGACAACGACCATGACTCCCCGTCTGAAGTCCTTGCAGTCATTCCTGCATCACCGACTGCCACGAAAACTTCGTCCGCCACGGAATACGCAATCCCGTTCCAGCCGTCAGTCCCTACGGAAGCCTCTTCCCACGCAGAACCGTCAGCAGAAGTTGCGACACTTCCCTCCGAGCCCACAGCGAAATACTTGCCGTTTCCGTATGCTATGGCATTCCATCTTGTGCTGCCTGTCACGACAGAGAAATCCCCGGCTATCTGCACCGTGGACAGACTTCCGTCTGAAAGAGGTTCATACTGCGCTGTGACGGAACCGTCAAACGTCTGGTCGCCATTGTCATTTCCCTCGTCCTTTTGACAGCCTGCGACAGAAAGAAGACCGAGACTGAGCAGAATGCCGTACATTTTCATCGTTGTTTTCATGTTTGTGTGTTTTGGTTTAATTTCTCCCCGGCAGACGAAGGGATAGTCCTTATTCATAAAATAAAAGAAGTGGGCTGCCGTCCGATTTCTGTCAGGTGTCGCCAAACCCCATTGCATGCAGCGGACCACAGCCCACGAATATGGACCGTCTGTGCCCTGCATGTGTCATAAAAGTTGGCGACTTCGACAGAAAAGGCACTTCCAAAAAATATCAAAATTGTCTGACCACGAAAGGTCAACGCAAATGTAGACAAAAATTCGGAATTATTGCTATACTTGCATTTTATGAAACAAAATTGCAACAAAAATGATGAATGCGATGAAAACGGACATAAATGCCATAAGCCTGGACACAATATCTGCCGGACATGAGGAAGAACACGTAAAGGACATGCATTTCATATCAGCCGACAGAAACGTCACGAATTTCATCAGTTCAGAAAATTCCTTTATAATCAACGGGATATATCTCAGTCTGCTTATGAACGGCACCGGTGAGATGAAGGTCAACGGACGGACATATCCGGTCGCTCCGATGTCCGTGATCCTTCTTCCCCCAAATGAAATCGTCGAACTCAGAAACTGCTCTCCGGACGCAGAATGGATATCAGTAATCGCATCATTCGACCTTATCCTCGAATTCCCGACCCCTCTTGACACGGACATCCTCACAATCGCAAGGCGGCTTCCCGTCCTCAGCGTGACGGAAGAAAAGATGGATAGGATGAAAGACATATACCTTCTTATGGAACGGGAACACTTCTGTCATGACAACAGGTACACGAGAGAAATATGCAAATCCCTGCTGTATGTGCTCCTTCTCGAAATTTCCGACGAATACAGGAAACAGGAAGGCATGCAGGCGGCATCGCGGATGAAACAGGAAAAACTTTCCGACGATTTCTTTCTTCTGCTTGCGAAATGGTACAAAAAGGAAAGAAGGGTCGGCTTCTACGCAGACAAACTGAACAGAACACCGAAATATCTCTCCACGGCGATCAAAAGCCTTACCGGCCGTTCGGCGACCGAATGGATAAACGAAACCGTAATCAGGGAGATAAAAGTGATGCTGAAAACCTCGGACATGACCGTGCTGCAGATTTCGGAAGCGATGAATTTTCCGAATCCGTCGGCCTTCGTGCAGTTTTTCAAGCAGCACACCGGGACCACTCCCCTGAAATACCGCCGGGAATAGTCCGGTGCTGTGACGGCACAAATACACAATGATTACAAAAAAAATTGCAGAATCAAATAAATTTGCTACATTTGCACTTGCAAAAACGGGGGTATAGCTCAGTTGGCTAGAGCATCTGCTTTGCAAGCAGAGGGTCGTCGGTTCGAATCCGTCTATCTCCACCTGGAAAAGTCGAAGGCGTGGCTTTCGGCTTTTTTTGTAAATTTGCTTGAGAGAAAAATGGAGAATTCACTGCCGTCCGGATTCTCGGAAGAGACTGTAAGGGCATCTTCCGACGGGCTGGACATAAAAGTAGTAACTGCGCTTCCGGAAATTCCTCCGAAAGGCATAGTGCAGATTCTGCACGGAATGTGCGAACATAAGGAGAGATATTTCGGATTCATGCAGTTCTTGCGGGAAAACGGATATGTATGCGCCATACATGACCATAGGGGCCATGGCGAAACCATCATGTCGAGGGAAGACCTCGGCTATTTTTATGACGGAGGATGGAGGGCCATTGTAGAAGACGCAAGAATAGTCTCCGGACATGTCTCGAAGAAATTTCCCGGACTTCCGCTGACACTTATGGGGCACAGCATGGGTTCCCTCGTAGCCCGTTCATACACAAAAAGATATGACAGCAGCATAGATGCGCTGATAGTATGCGGCAGTCCGAGCCTCAACCCGGCCTGCGGCATAGGAAAAATCTATGCCGACATAATATGTATGGTCAAAGGAGGACATTTCCGGCCCCAATCCATGCATGGACTTTCTTTCGGCACTTTCAACAAGGGGTTTGCCCATGAAGGTTCAGACAACTCATGGATATGTTCCGATCCGGAAGTTGTGAATCGCTATGACAGCGATCCCTTGTGCAACTTTACCTTTACTGCAAACGGATTCAGCAACCTGCTTGCGCTCATGATGGATTCCTACAGCATCACCGGATGGAAAAAGGGAAACCTTTTCATGCCGGTGCTCTTCATTTCGGGAAATGAAGATCCATGCCTCATAAACGTGCGCAGATACCTTTCTGCCGTAGGCTGCATGAAAAGGAACGGATATAAAAATGTGAATTACCGTCTATATGACGGAATGCGCCATGAAATCCTGAATGAAAAGGAAAAAGCCCTTGTCTGGGACGACGTACTCGAATTCATTTCCGGGGTTCTTCCCCGCCGGAATTCCTGAAACCGTTTCCGGGCACCTCGTCAATGCTCCTCAGGGACGGCAGACTGATGCCGAAATGCACTGAAAGCACCCTTATCAAAATGACGGCGACAGCCGAAATAATCTGTGTCAGAATGTGCGAACATCCGAGCCAAAGGCACAGATGATACACGAGTGCGCCACAAAGGCAAGCCATGGCATAGATGTCCTTGCGGAAAATCAACGGGACTTCATTTATGAATATGTCCCGGAGCATTCCTCCTGCAGCCCCTGTTATGGCTCCCATTATGACATTTACCCATATCGGGAATCCTGCCGACATGCTCTTCTCTACCCCGACTACGGTAAAAAGCCCTATTCCTATGGCGTCGAATATGAAGAAGGTATTGTCAAGGCGTACTACCTGCTTCCTGAAAATCAGCACGAAAATCAGTGCGAGGCCGGTTATGACCACATACGACGCCCTTTCCATCCAGAACGGCGTCAGATCAAGCATCACGTCCCTCAATGTTCCGCCGCCGACAGCTGTCACGAATCCCACCACGTATGCCCCGAACCAATCGAAATTCTTTGCTGCCGCAAGACGGATTCCGCTGATTGCGAATGCAAAAGTACCGATATAATCTATGACGGTTATAAAATCCATTTTCGTTCAAACGTTTTAAAGGCTTACAATAAAATTGTCATATCCTGATGTTGTCCAGTATGTCGGATGCATTCATGGATTCCTCTCCCTTTACGGCAGCAGCCCTGTCTCCGGCAAGTCCGTGATGCCATACTCCAGCCACGGCCGCCTGTTCTGCAGACAGTCCTCTCGCCCTCAGCCCTGCCACAAGCCCCGCAAGCACATCTCCGCTCCCGCCCTTCGCCATGCCCGGATTCCCTGTCATGTTGAAAATAATCCTGCCGTCAGGCGTGCAAGTCATCGTATGCGCACCCTTCAGCACCACAACAGACGCAGTTTTTGCAGCAAAACACCTCGCCGCAGCAACTCTTGCCATGTCGTCAGACATGTCTGCGGAAACCAGACCGCAGCCCGGCAACGCCCATTCCTGCAAATCTTCCTCTGAAATGAAACCCGAACCGACAGCCACCGCCACAAGGCGAACAAACTCACCCACATGGGGCGTAAGTATCGAACCTGCAGGGACTTTCCTCAAATAGTCCGGCTTTGAAGCGATTATGTTCAGCGCATCGGCATCCAGCACGAGCGGAATGCCACAGCCGAGCAAGTCACCGACAGCCTTTACCGTCTCTGGAGACTGACGCAGACCGCAGCCGGCTCCGACGGCTGCATACCTGCCGAAGGCAGGCGGCAGGATGGAAAAACATCCTGCCGGGTCTGCATCCACGATTGCGCACGGATGCACTGCCTGAATCACGGGAACAGCGCATTCCGGTATATGGGCAGTCACAAGACCGCATCCCGACCTCAACGCACCTCCTACAGAAAGCACGGCAGCGCCAGCCATACCACGGGAACCGGCTATCATGAGGACATGCCCGAAATTTCCCTTGTGGGCAAAATCAGGACGGCGGGGAAACATTTTTTCAACATCCTCCTGCTCAATGAAATACATGCAGGAAGGGCAACTGGCTATAAAATTCTTGTCAAGTCCTATTCCAAGCACTTTCAGGCGACCGGCAAATGCTCCCGTAGAGGGTAGCATAAGAGAAAGTTTCGGGAACTCGAGGGTCAGTGTCACATCAGCCTTCACAACCGCAGGCTCCCCTTTTCCATGAGCCGCTCCGCAAGCCGGACCATCCGGTTCAGTCGGCAACCCCGACGGCATATCCAGAGAAATCACCGGACATCCGAGCGCATTCACATATCTTATGGCATCGCCTGCCGTTCCCCTCACCTCGCCCCGCACGCCTGTGCCGAGAATAGCGTCAATTACCACAACCTTATCCCGCCTGCAAGCCTCCGCAAAGTCCTCCGGCAGCTCCGAAAAAAGGAATGAATCCACATTTTCAGGAAGCCGATTGAAATTTTCACGGCATTCCGGAGTCATTTCTTCCGGACGGCAAAGGCATACAGACGAAACGCAGAACTTCTCCGACAGCATCCTTGCCACGGCAAGCCCGTCCCCGCCATTGTTCCCTTTCCCTGCAAAGACCACGACCCGGCGGGAGATTCCGCACCTGAAAATTCCTCCGGATGCGGCAAGCATTGACGAAACCTCAACCGCAAGCGCAGCCGAAGCCCGTTCCATCAAATCTATGCTCGCAACAGGCTCACGCAGCATCGTCTGCATGTCCGCCTCACATATCTGTTTCCCTGTAAGAATTTTCATGACATGTCGCAATGAAATGCACCGCAAAAATACGAATTATCCCATTATGAAATTTGTACCGCCCACGATTTCTTCATATATTTGACCAATTTGCTACGTCCCGACAAATCTAATGCACATGATTAACCCTGGCAAAACGGCGGACAACCGGGAAGTCCGCATCTTTCTCTCCTCCACATTCTCGGACATGCAGGAGGAACGGAACGATCTTACCAAAAGAATATTTCCCAAAATACGGCAGGAATGTGAAAAGCGCGGAGTAAACTTCTCCGTACTCGACCTACGGTGGGGAATTACTGAAGAAGAATCCAGGACAGGGAAAGTCATAGAAATCTGCATGGACGAGATAAACCGCACCAGACCATTCTTCATGGGGATGATGCAGGAAAACTCAGGGACAATGCGGCTGAAATACTGGCAAAAGAGAGGAAAAGGGTCTTGAAAAAAGCACGATTCTTTGCCAGGCTGCTCTACAATGCTGCAGACATCAGTTTTGGCGAGCCGCATATCACGAGAGCTGCCACGATAGACTGTGAACTCATAAACATCCGGCTGGCTTCCGGCAGGACACGGGAAGCCATGAAACTCGCCGGAAAGCATCTTATGTCCATTATTTCCACAAGCGACACCAATACCTCTGCCTTGCTCAACAGAATCGCAGCCTCCGGTTTCGACTTCAGCAGGATGTTTTCATTCCGCAGGATGATTTCAAATTCATTCTCTGACCCGGAGAGCGTACTGGAAAGCGCTCTGCTGAAAATGCCATGATTCCGCAGCCTCCGCTTTCATGGCTGCGGCGGAAACGGAGAACAACATGACAGACAAGGCTTCAGAAACCGCATGGTCTGCATGGCAGAAATTCAATAAGGCAAAAGACCGGCTGTCTGAAGATGAAAGAGCATACTGCTGCAAGTATGTCATCATGATGTTCAACAAGATAGAGAGCA
>CALVDU010000138.1 GCA_944326375.1 uncultured Bacteroidales bacterium
GGAACTCTTGCAACGGCTGCCATTGGGCAGCATAGCCTCGTATCTTGGCATTACGCAGACAAGTTTAAGCAGGATAAGGTCACGAATGAAATAGCTTTATTTACAAGTTCCTCATTTCCGTAAAATGACCCTTTACTCCAGTTTTTTCAGGGATTCTCCAAAATAATTCCTTGCGTACAGGACCAGTTCCGGAGCATCAGTTATCCGTATATGGTTTGCAAGGCCGCAGTAGAAACGTCCGATGCCCCGGATATCCAGGACACTGGTGTCAAGCAGCCACGTGTCTTCTCCGGTACGGGTCATTTCTTCGGACGAATCCGGATATTCTTCTGTAAGAATGTTTTTTGCCAGCATGTCCAACTCCAGTTTTACAGGTATTTCCTTCTCTCCGGTAAAATGGAATATGTCCGTCTTGCCCCTTTCATGCCTGTCCTTTGCTGTCCACCTGTCCGGCAGAATCTGCACGTTCCCGATGCGCGAGACCCTGAACATCTTGTTCTTCTCGTCATCAAGGTCGTAGCACCATACAAAGGCACAGTTGCCTATGAAACAGAACGGCTCCACATGGCGGTCACGGATTTCGCCGCTGTGTGAAGATGAGTACGCGTAAAGTATGACCTGCCTTTCGTCCTTTATGGCTTCTTTCAGGGATATTACGTTGGCTGACATCTCCTTGTCGGCAGAAAGGCGTCGTGCTTCAATCTGACGGCGCAGCGTCTGGCTCATCTTGACAGATTCGCTGTTGTTGCGGATATACGGCACACCCTCAAATTCGACTACGCCATATCTGTAGGGTTCGACCATGATGATGACCACCTTGTTGTCGTATGCCGGTTCCATGTGGAAATGAAGCCTTGCGTCAAGGTCGAAATATTCCTTGGCCCTGTCCGTTATGTACCGTATATATCCGTCCATTCCCTTGTATGCCCCGGCTATCTTCTTCTCCAGATATTCGAGGTCACCGTCAAGACCGTTGATTCCTCCGCAATCATTGACTCCGAGGTATAGGTTTCCGCCCTCCTGGCTGTTCAGGAACGAGCAAAGGGAACGGAATATGTTTTTTTCCTGATTCTGCTCTTTTGCGTTGGACGGGGCAAAGAAAAAGGATGTCTTGAACTCAGTCCTGATGTTTTCTACGCCGAGGTTCGGTCCTGAAGTCTCTTCAAAGTCAGTGCTGTCCTCCGTCTCCACGGCAAGAAACCGCGTAATTTCCCTTTTGATCACGACTTTGATTGCCGGATAGACATCGTCTATCCTGTTGCAGGACTGCACAAGTTTTGCCAACTGGATGCTGACAGGATCCGAATCGGCGTCGTGGATGACTGAACTCAGGTATTCAGAATCGGCATCTGTTCCGTATTGCATCAGTATGCGCACGATTTCCTCCCTGAGGATGATTGCCGGCACATGCTCCAGATGCCCGGCAGGGGAGAGCGGACGTATTTTTTCTATTTGTCCGTTGGCAAAGTGGACAAGGTCCTTCAGATACAAAGACAGCACGTCAATGTATTCCAAAGTTTCAACGTCTTCGGTCAATTCAGCAAGGATGCGGCATACGCAGAGTACCCTGAAACGTTCTGCAGCCTGGACTATGCTGCGCTGATAGGCAAAAAGAAGACGGCACAGGCCCTTTACCAGACCTTTGCTCAGGACATGCTCTTCCGGGACTTCCGGAAAAACCGTATTTTCAGGATAAAGGAAACAATCTTCCACGCAATACTTGCGGGACTCATTCTCATCTACGGGCTGGTCAGAATCGCCGGCAATGGTGGCATACACATAACCGTTGCTTTCTCTCCCGGTTATCATCAGTATCGCAGCGTCGTTGACCGAATATGTTCCCGGGTCATCCTCAGGTTCCACGTAGGCAGGATAACCGTCTTCTGTCCACCATGTCATGAGGCCCTTTGCATTCACGTTCTTCAATACGGCGTTCAGTTCTATCCCTGTCCTTATGCAGTTTTCGACCAATGCCGGAGTGAATGTTCTGGTCAGGTCGAACGTGTTCCGTTCCCCGCCCCTGTATTCAGCGTCGAAAATGTCGTTTTCCCGAAGGTATTTTGCCACGTCGGCAGCCTTGTATATGTTGCGGAAAGCGTTTGAGGCGTACGGGATCTGTCCCCGAATCTTCTCATGGTCGTTTTTTGCCGTCTCGACGAGCAGGTTGCCCCAAAAATCCTTTCCAAGGTAACGGACCGGCATGATGTCTCCCGGTGAATATGTCTTGAGCCTTCTTGTAGGGCTCGGTATTGTTTTTTCCTGGTCCCTGAGATAATTGACGGTAAAGGAATCCATTACCTCCATGTCATCCTCTTCGGACTGCTTTATGCGCTCCGACGGCGGGGAAAGCACCACTATCCTCTCGTCAAGAAGGGGAAGGGACGATGAATTTCGGGCAAACTGGGCATCGCTGCGGTTCATGTACGAAATTTCTATGAAGCCATTGTTTATCCGAAGGCTTCCCTTGCCCTGATACCATGTGTCAGGACATTTCTTGTCACTGAATTTCAATGACTGCAAGAGTTTGTGAGCAAGGACTTCCGGAAGAAACTCCTTGCCGATGTCGGACCATCCGAATCCGAGATTCGTCACAGTACGGCTCAAAAGACATTCCATAGCCGCATCCGTAAGCCTCTCGGTATAGTCGTCAGGCAGAATTTCCGTCAGTGTCTTCAGGAAAAAGAAAAACGCCTCATGCGTCATGGCATCCGTCCATGTGTCATGAACCAGAAGAAAGGCACCCAAAAGGCGGAGAGCCACAATCTTGTCTGCGACTGTCTTCTCGCCTGTGCTCTCGCTTATTCTGCTTTCCGCAATGCCGTCCATAAGTTCCCTTATCCTTCCGGTCAGCAGCCTGACTGTTTCCTGATAAAAAGAATCCTCACTCTTCGAAGCACCCTTTGAAAGGTACTGTATGACATTGTCAAGGTTGGCGTCAATATATTCCGTTTTTATTTCAAGCCATAGTGGTGTATCTGCAGAGGCCATGTCGTATAAAGTTGAATTTTCACAAAATTAAGAAAAAATGCCGCCTTTGCAAGTTACAATGATAACGACAGCAATGTGAACAAAAACGGAGGCATACTCGAAATCGATGTTCCGGAAACCCTGCAAGGACAAGCATTGGCCCTGAACTGGGGCAGCAACACCAATGCCGCTATCTGCGCAATCGCATTCGAATTTGCCGAATAGGCGAGTCCGGCAATAACAACGAAGGCTGAACCGACATGGCTCAGCCTTCGTCTATGACATTATTGGCGGCGGAATGGAAAGCGAAACCGTTTGTCAGGTTGAGCGGCATTCCGCTGCCATATCATTTTTTGTCGGCACGATAGATTGCCTCGGAAACATTTATCATGAAATCACCCATCTCCTCCAGCTTGGAAACGATGTCCATATAATAGACACTGGCCTGATATGTAGTATCATTGTGCTCTATACGCACGATTTCTGCCTCTTTCAGCGTATTCCTCATCTCATTTATGTTCTGCTCGGCATCATACGCCTCGCTGAGGGCAGAAATGCCTCCGAAACCGGCCTTCAGATTGGCTGTCATCACTTCATAAGCCCTGTCCACGAGATCGGCCATTTTCAGAATATTCCCGACATGTTCGTCTGAAAATTCCTTTGCATGGGCGTTTTTCCTCGAAAGGATACGGCTTATCGCCTCTCCGGCATCCCCGAGACTCTCCAATTCGCCGATAATCTTGTACATCGCCTTGATCTTGGACTTGGAATCCTCGCTCAATTCATCTTTTGAGAGAGCATTAAGGAAGGTCGCTATCTCATACTCGATCTTGTCTGAAATTTCCTCATATTTCACGAGTTTGGCCCTCAATGTCTCGAACTTGTCATGGTTCGTCTCTCTCACGGCATCCTTTATCATCCCCACTTCACGTCTCGATATTTCGGCAAAATGCACTATTTCCTTCATTGCCTGTTCCAGGGCAAGTTCGCCCGTATCGAGATATCCGGCATCTATGTACTGAAGCCTGAAATTGTCCTCTTCCGCATTCTTCGGATACTTGACTATCCTGGTCACGGCCTTTTCTATCAGCGGGATGAACCATATCAGCACGCATGTCGTGATGATGTTGAACATCGTGTGCAGCATCGAAATTCCATACAGGGCCGCTGTTGCTTCCGGCGAACCGGAGACCATGCTTCCTGCTGCATAGGTCATTTCAGTAGGATCAGGATAGCCGAGCAGGGTGATGACCTTACCCACAAGGGACAGGAAAGGATGGAAGAAAATCAATGCCCAGCACACTCCGAACAGATTAAAGAGGGTATGAGCCCTTGCCGCACGTTTTGCCGGGACATTTCCTACCGCAGCGGCGATATTGGCAGTAATCGTGGTTCCTATATTTTCCCCCAGCACCATTGCGGCCGCCATGTCGAACGGGATCCATCCGAGATTCATTATGATCAGGGTAAGTGCAACCGTAGCACTCGAAGACTGGAGGATCAGGGTCAGCACCGTTCCGAAAACAAGGAAAATCAAGACTGAACCGAACCCGAAGCCTGTCCATTTGCTGATGAAGGAAAGGATTTCAGGGGACGATTCCAGATCCGGGACCGAATCCTTCATGAAGGCAAGCCCAAGGAAGAGCAGAGCGAAACCGATGATGAACTCCCCGATGTTTTTCGTCCTGTTCTTCTTTGACATTATGCAGATGAAGCCAACTGCCATCAAAGGTATCGAAAGCGTGGAAATGTCCATTGAGAACCCGAGAAGGGAAATTATCCACGCCGTGACCGTTGTGCCGATGTTGGCCCCCATTATGACGCCGATTGCCTGTTTTAGGGTAAGCAGTCCGGCATTTACAAAACTTACCACCATCACGGTGGTCGCACTCGAGGACTGAATTATGGCGGTGATGCCCAATCCCGTCAGGACACCCTTGACAGGATTGGACGTCATTGCCGCCAACAGACTTCTGAGTTTTGCGCCCGCGCTTTTCTGGAGTCCCGCACTCATCATGTTCATTCCGTACAGGAACATACCCAGTGCGCCGAGCAACGTTAGAATCTGTAAAATCATGTTTTTTCGGAATTGATGTCAGGGGAAGGGGAGCGTCACTTGATCAGTTTCCCGACCTTGTCGATGCCGTATTCATAGAAAGGAGAGCACGGTTCATACCTATACGGGATATATTCGAAAGCCCTGCAGTATGCGCGTCCTGTCTTCTTGCTGTAATATGTATCGACACGTATGCCGTTCCCGTTGTCCTCGTTTTCAAGATTCAGGCTGTCCGGTGAAGTCGAAACGGCATTGAGGACTGAATCCTTCGTGCTCTGAGGGAAATATTTTTCTTTTTTCCTGTACAATTCGCTTGTCCCGACAAGCTTGTAGCCGGAATGGAGCACCATGAAGAGGATGAGCCCCGTGAAAATCATGAAAAATCCGACTATATTTACTGACACTGATGTCTTCATGACAACCAGCACGCTTCCCGCCACTACGAGAACTATTGAAATGATCATATCCTGCGCTGTACGCACCCTTTTGAATTCTTTTTCCATAATTAATTGAAAGTTTGATAATAAAACGAAAATGTTAAAACCTATAACAATTTTGTTACGTGATTTTTCGCCATATTTTGAGGCGAAAAAGGCGCGGTTTCCGCTATATTATCAGAATTCTGAGGAAGTGGATTCTTTTCGTGTCCGAGAATATGCCGCCCGGTTCGACCCGCGTCAGCAGTCTGATGTCCTGACTGCACGGACAGCATTTGTTTCCGGCAGATTCAGGCAGATATTTGCAGCACATCGGGACGAGCGGCTTTCTTGCGTCCGGTGCGGCACCGTTTCCGGAAGACGGGTTCCTCGGTACGATGACCTGCTTCTGGGTGTCGCTTATCTGTTCAATCGAGCCTTTGAGTGCATTGAAGGCAGTCAGGCGGATTTCGGACCGGGAACAACCCGGTGTCTCCGCAAACTGGAAAAGATAGGAGAGCAGCACAGCGAACATGACGCCGAGCACCAATACAGCAGCAATATGTTTCCTCTCCGCTTTCAATACACCTTACTTAACATAATATAAATTGTGTAACACAATTGGCATTGCCGGTTAAATGCCAGAATTGCAGTCCTTTCAGCAGCCTTTGTTCTGCTCTGCAGCGATCTTGTCGGCGAGCGCAGCCATGTCACATTTCTCCGGTGAATATGCCTGTGCAAATGACATTCCCTCGGAAATCAGTTCAAAGCCGAATTTCTGCGCCATCTCGTTGAGAAGTTTCACGCTGGCACCGGCCCACGTATAAGAGCCGAATGCGGCAAACTTGCGGTTCTTTACAAGCCTCGCACCGACTCCGTACATGAAATTGTATGCCGGCGGAAAAATGTCGTTGTTGTAAGTCGGTGCACCCACGACAAGCGTTTCATACTGGAAAAGATCCCTGTAAGCGTAGGAAACATTGCCGGTGCACAGATTGTGCATGGCATATTTCACACCGCGTTTTTCCAGTTCGGCCGCCAGAGCGTGCGCAGCCCTTGAAGTATTCCCGTACATCGATGCATAGGCTATGCAGACACCCTTTTCCGCCTCGTAACGGCTCAGTTTGTCATAATAAGCAACGACTTCCGGAATATGTTTTTCCCAGACTGGGCCGTGCGTGCTGCATATCCTCTTGATTTCCAATGCAGAAAGTTTCTTCAGTGCCGCCTGCACAGTCTGACCGTATTTTCCGACGATATTGGAATAGTACCTCCTCATTTCATCCCTGAAATCTGCAAATGCGTCATCCGAAGAGTCGGAATTTCCATAAAGTCTTGACGAATAGTCTGTTATATTGCCGTCAACTGCACCGAAAGTACCGAAGGCATCCCCCGAAAACAGAGTATTCTCCTCGGCAAGCCACGTGACCATGGTTTCAGGCCAATGCACCATAGGTGCCATATAGAACGTGAGATCCGTTTTTCCGAGACTCAGGCTCTCCCCTTCCTTTACGACATGTATGTTGGTGTCAATCCCGTGATACCCCTTGATCATAGGCACGGTCTTGGCGTTTGCCACAAGCCTAACGTCCGGCCAGGATTTCCTTATCAGGGAAATCAGGGAAGAATGGTCAGGCTCCATATGATTGATTACAAGATAATCTATCTTTCTGTCACCCAACTCTTTGCGTATATTGTCCATATACTCGTCGGCAAATTCGGCCTCGACTGTATCAATCAATGCGACTTTCTCGTCCATAACGAGATATGAATTATATGAAACGCCGAATGGAAGAGGCCACATGCCTTCGAACAGCACTTTTTTCAGGTCGTTCACGCCGACATATCTTATTCTTTCCGATATTCTGCTCATATTTTATTGTTTTGAAATGAACTTGCAAAAATAATAAAACTTATTCAGAAGGTCAAGCCGATGCCGAAAGTCACCGCCCCCACATAGGCATCGCTTCTTCTCAGGGCATTGCCGCTCACGACACTGCCCTGCGCATTACGGTATGTCCGGGGATGTGCGAATGTTCCGTGAAGGGAAAACAGGAAATCGAGTTTGGCAAACCGGTTGAGGGAAACCCTGTAGCCGCCTCCGGCCTTGGCTATGGCGGAAAGCCTGTCAAGTTTTTCCGCATCATCATTGACCCCGCCTCCTACGGACACATACGCCAGCCATCTGTTCCTCATCGGATCTCGCCCCGAAAACCATGTTCCGCGCAACAGAAAAGGTATTATCCGGACTTCCCTGTATACTCCGCACCACCCGCATTCAACGGATATGTTTACCTTCGGAGACACATTCACGCCAGCATTCAACAGAATCTGACCGTTGCTGATGAAACTGGACGTCACACCCCGCAAATTGATGCGGTCACCTTCCTCGGCTATGTAATTATAATGGTATGCGCCCAGCAGCGTCATGGCATAGTCCCCCTCCACGCCGAACGTGAATCTTGGATAAGCACGTTCAGCCCGGCCTTTTCCGCAGAGAGAAAGACAGCAGGTCAGCAGCATTATTGCGGGGACGAGTCTGCGCATGATTCAGAAACGATATTTTATGCCTAAGTGCGGCACTAATGAATACAGAAGGCCGTAACGGTATAGTTCCATCCGGTACAGGGAATTAGGGGCAGGTCGGTTCACTGTGAGTCCAAGTACAGGATTGACCGACAGGGAAAGGGAGACCGGCACTCTGAAACTGTATTCCATGCCCACAATTCCGCAAAGCCCCGCCAGCAGGCCGTATTTCCCGTCCGTACCCCGGACATATCCGGCAGAAATCCCCGGTCCGGCAAATCCGGACAAGACTTCCCCGTCCGGAAACTTTTTTCTTCCTATGATGAACTGATATGTGAAGTCGACGGAAAATCCCGGAGCATCATATTCCCCCAGGACAATTCCCGTCATGTCAAGATTGGCGTCGACGGCATAACGAGCCTTTTCGGAAATCTGGCTGCTGAACCCCAGGGCAAACTCATTGAAGGAGAACGTGCCCCCTATCATCCTGTCCTGGGCGGACACCGCACAACATCCTGAAAGAAGCATAATTATGCAGAGTTTGCCTCTCATATCGACTTCTGCATGTGCTTCATCTTATGGCCCAGAAAATCTTTCTCCCCCACCACTGAAAAACCGAGTCTCCTGTACAGGGCTTCTGCCTTGGGCTTGTCTTCGTCAACGATAAGGCCAACCGTGCCGAATCCTTCAGACTTTGCCCTGGCGAACATGGCTTCGAAAAGCATTGAGCCTATGCCCATTGAACGCATCTGCGGATCGACGCCGGCCGAATCAAGATAAAACTCCCCAGCCCCGGTTTCGCTGACTCCCCTGAACTTCTCCCCCGAACCGGGAAATTCCTTGTCAAACCTGTCTGCGACAGCCTTTTTCAGATCCTCATACTGCGCACCGTCGTAGCCGTTCATCATGCCTACGACGCGTCCTGATGCGCTTCCGTCATCCAATACGGCAACTTTGGTCAGAGAATGACTATAAAGATTGTCTTCAGAAGCCACAAACCCGCTGATGAAAGCGGCAAAGGCTTCTTCGTCCATATCCGGAAACATCGACAGGAAATCTTCGACGGGCCAAGCCATTATGAGCAACCTTGCAATTGCATCCGCTTCGTCACGCCTTGCATCGCGGACCGTTATCCTTTTTCTGTCACACATCATTTAAACATATTTGAATTCCATATATGTGGCACCCAGTTCATCGTTGAAACTTCCCCCGATGAATCCTACGAGATCTCCTCTGACAATCTTCCCATCCTCAAGAAGCATCTCGACGGAGTTTTTCACAAAGTCTTCCTTGCTTTCCTGCACGTCGAACTTGTATGCATAGATATCGTAAGCCAATGCCAGTTCTCTCATGGTAAACGAGTTGTAGCACATTGCATAAATCGGTACCTTAGGCCTGAATTCCGAAAGGTAGCGTCCGGTGCGCCCTGTCCACGTGTCGAAAATGATTGCCTTCACCGGTATTTCCTGGGTTGCGGCCACAAGATTCTTCGCAAGGACGGCGGCTATCGGTTTGGTGACCTTTTCGAGGTTCAGGTCAAGGGATATGTCTATGGACTTTTCCGCCTCCCTGGCTATCCTGCTCATAGTCATCACGGCTTCCACCGGATATTTTCCGCTTGCAGTCTCGCCGCTGAGCATGATCGCATCCGTGCTCTGGAAAATGGCGTTTGCCACGTCCGTCACTTCCGCACGCGTCGGACGTGGATTCTCTATCATGCTGTGGAGCATCTGCGTGGCTATAATGACCGGCTTCTTGCGTGAACGGCATTTCTGGATTATCTGCTTCTGGATAAGCGGAATCCTCTCTGCAGGAATCTCCACCCCGAGATCTCCCCTGGCGACCATCACGCCATAACAGTGCGACAGAATCTCGTCGAGGTTGTCTATCCCCTGCTGGTTCTCTATCTTGGAAATTATTTTAAGATGGCTTCCGTTCGCATCGAGGATTTCCTGTATCTCCATCAGGTCCTTGGCGCTTCTGACAAACGAATGCGCTATGAAATCTATGTCGGCCTCAATGGCCCATCTCACGAATGTCTTGTCTTTTTCAGTAAGGGCAGGAAGCGAAATGTGCACATTCGGCACGTTCACGCTTTTCTTTCCTTTGATCACTCCGTCGTTCTGCACTTCGCACAGCAGCTTGTCCTCGTCCTTCCCTGTCACGAACAGGTCCACGGCCCCGTCATCTATCAGCACATGCGAGCCTACCGTCACGTCCTGGACGAAAAAGGCACATGTGGTGTACAGGACAGGATTCCTGCACAGTTTGTCCGGCCCGTTATGGATTTCTATCCAGTCCCCCTGACGCACCACGAAGCCCGCCGACGATTCCATTGCCGTCAGGCGCACTTCCGGACCTTTCGTATCCACGAGAATGGCGATCTTGTCGGATATCGCCCTTATGTTGTCAACTATCTTCTGAGCACCTTCCAACGAGGCATGGGCGGAATTTATCCGCGCCACGTTCATCCCGCTCTCATACAGTTTGCGGATGAACTCCTGACCGCAATTGATGTCGGAAATGGTGCATATTATCTTTGTCTTCTTGTCAAACATGTCAGCACTTTTCTTACAGGATGCGAAGATAAGAAATATTTGCTAATTTTGCTGCTCTGAAACAGTCAGATTATGGATTTCGATGACAACATAGGCAGGAGCAGAATGCTTCCCCCGCTTCCGGAAAGGATGAGGCCGAAAAGTTTCGGGGATTATTTCGGACAGAGGCATCTCGTGGGTGAGGGCGGCGTCCTGAACGTCATGGTACGGACGGGGAATCTCAAGTCGTTCATCCTGTGGGGACCTCCAGGTGTCGGAAAGACCACTTTGGCAAGGATAGTCGCCCGGACCCTCGACAGGGAATTCTTCTCACTTTCAGCCATAAGTTCCGGAGTGAAGGAGGTCCGCGAGGTAATCGACAGGGCGAAAGGCAATTCGATTTTCTCGGCGGCATGCCCTCCCGTGCTGTTCATAGACGAGATCCACCGTTTCAGCAAATCGCAGCAGGATGCCTTGCTCGGAGCAGTAGAAGAAGGGGTCGTCACCCTCATCGGCGCAACAACGGAAAATCCTTCTTTCGAAGTCATCACTCCACTTCTGTCCCGCTGCCAGGTTTTCGTGCTCAAGCCCCTTGACAAGGAGGATCTTGAAAAACTGATGTACAAGGCAATAAATGAGGATGTCATCCTGAAGACACGCAAATTCGACGTGAAGGAGACCGGGGCGCTTTTCCGGTACAGCGGCGGCGATGCAAGGAAACTGCTCAATATCATTGAACTGGTGACGGGTACTTTTCCCGCCGATTCGGTAATCACTATAGACAATTCCACTGTCACATCCCGGCTGAACGAAAACGTCGCAATGTATGACAAGGGCGGAGAAATGCACTACGACATCATTTCAGCCTTCATCAAAAGTGTCAGGGGTTCTGACCCGAATGCAGCCGTGTACTGGATGGCAAGGATGCTCAACGGAGGTGAAGATCCCCTCTTCATCGCAAGGAGGATGTGCATTCTCGCAGCCGAAGACATCGGTCTCGCAAACCCCAATGCCCTTTTGCTCGCGAACGCCTGTTTTCAGACAGTACATAATATAGGTATGCCGGAGGCCAGGATCCCCCTTTCAGAAACGGCAATATATCTTGCAACCTCTCCTAAGAGCAATTCCGCCTATATGGCGATAAATTCCGCCATGGAACTCGCCGCAAAGACTCAGGAGGCCCCTGTACCCCTGTACCTTCGCAACGCTCCGACCAAACTCATGTCGGAACTCGGCTATGCGGACGGCTACAAGTATGCCCACGACTATCCCGGACATTTTGCCGATCTGGAATTCATGCCGGCATCCCTTTCAGGGACAAGGCTTTATGAACCGGGAGACAACAAAAGGGAGGCGGAAATCAGAGGTCGGATGGATTTGCTCTGGCCCAAATACCGCAAGTCCGGCTCCGGCGAATGAGGACATTACGCCCGGATCATTTGTCAGAATGCTGCGGAAAAATTGCGGAACAGCCAGAAGATAAGCACAACGGCAAGCATAGCCCAAACCGCCTTGCCACGATAGAGGAAGGAATATGCCCGCCCGGCAAATTCCGCCGGCCTCCCTGCGGCAAATCGTTTCACGGACGACAGGACAGCCCACAGGACACCGTAAGGCAGAAGAATGACCAGCAAGGCATTATAATGGAAGGCTGCGGCAATGTGCCCGTTCAGCAGGCTGTGCAAGGCCCTCTGCGAACCGCAGCCCGGGCATTCGAGTCCCGTCAGCAGATGAAAAAGGCATTTCGGGAAATATATTCCCGATTCAGTGCCGACAGGGTCCAGCACAATATAAACGGCAACAGCCGCCATTGCGAAAACGGCGGCTGCAAAAATCACAAATGACCGCGCCCTGAGACGCATCATACGAAGAATTCATCAAAAGTCCACCACGATGCAGCAACACCGGCCAGCACCAGTATCAGGTACAATATCCACCAGATGGCGGCAATGCCGATTCCCCACCAGGACCAGTTGCGCGCACGTTTCGAATACAGTCGGGCTTCGTCGTACCTGCCCGCATTCCATGCTGAATCAACCTGTGCGGCATATACGATGCCCACAATGCCGAGAGGCGTGCAGCACAGGAATGTCACGATTATCGACAGGGCGAGATATGTGGAAGGACGCGTGTCCATTCCGCCATATTGCATATACGGACGTACTGGCTCCGCGGCATTCAAATCCTTCCCGCAATTCGTGCAGAACCTTGCTCCGTCGGGCAGTTCCGCCCCGCAGTGTTTACAGAACATCATTCGGAATCAATTGTTAAAAGAGCGGGAATGTTTTTTCGTTGTTGACATACTTTGCCTGGAAGGTATCGTCGTCCATCACGAGCATCATGATTCCCTGAATAAACATCAGAACACCCCAGAGGTAGCAAGAACAAAGTGTTATGACAATGGTAAGTATGCCGGCCGTAGTCTTTCCGAGATAAAAATAATGGATGCCGATACCTCCGAGGAATATGGCAAGAAGGCCTGCCGTTGTCTTGTCCTTGGCGCCGACTGTCGATTTTGACGGTGCCGACACAGTTTC
This sequence comes from uncultured Bacteroidales bacterium, assembly GCA_944326375.1. Lineage (GTDB taxonomy): Bacteria > Bacteroidota > Bacteroidia > Bacteroidales > UBA932 > Cryptobacteroides. The sequence continues at coordinate 13,040 of CALVDU010000138.1, forward strand.
TCCGCAGTTCGGACAGAATTTCACATTTTCGGGAACCTTGGTACCGCATTTCCTGCAATACACGTCCTTGACTACCGGCGCACCGCAGTGCGGGCATACTGTTGCGGCATCGGAAATTTCCTTACCGCACTCCTTGCAGTTGATAAGAGCCATTTTTCGGATTTTTAGAGGTTAGTCAATGTTGTTTCATCCGTTAAAGTTAAGAAAAAATACGGAATATCCAATAATAATTTGCCGTCACGGAGCGGGAGCAATGAAAAGAAGCCGTCAGAACGGATAACCGACACCGAAATGGATTGCGAAACCGTCCCGCCGGAACCAGTCACCCGGCCCCAGCCATCTGTTGCCTGCAGCACGGGCAGGATCATGCAGCCTCATGCCCATGTCAACCCTCAGCAGCAGGAAATTCAGGTCCAGCCTTATGCCGACGCCCCAGTCGGCGGCGATGCTCTGCGCAAATGTCCTCATCATCAGTTTTGACTCGTGGTTGGTCTCGCTGCTGTTGTCCCTCAATGTCCACACGTTTCCTGCATCAACAAACAATGCCCCCTCCAGTTTCCAGAACATCTTGAAACGGTATTCCACGTTCGCCTCCAGCTTCATGTCGCCGGTCTGGTTTGCGATGATGAAGGTCGTATCCATAGGCGAAAGCCCCGGACCGACCTCGCGTGCCTGCCATCCCCTGAGGCTGCTTGCGCCTCCTGAATAGAAATGTTTTTCAAACGGAAGGGCAGTTGAATTGCCGTAAGCATATCCCGCCCCCGCGATGAATCTTGTTGCAAGGGACTGGCCGTCGTTTCTGCCGAAACGCCATGTCTTTCCTAGCGACACTTCAGCGCGTATATACTGCGAAAAAGGCGTGTTCCAGACTATTCCCGCATCGTTTTCATCCTTTTTCATGAGGGGCTTGAAGGCACTCAGCAGGTTTCCCGCTATGTCACCCTGGAAACGGATATAGTGGAACGGGGTCTTCGGCACGACATCCGTGTTCGTGGTGTAATAAAATGCGACGCCTGAACCGATGTCGAAGTGGTCCTGATATGCATTGCGCATGAACGGGTCGCGAGCAAGCGTATTGTAGAATGACTGGTCCAGGTTGAAAAGACGGACTATGTTCAGCTGGACCGGATAAATCTGATAGAAAAATCTTCCGCCGATATTGCCGTTGTAGCCGTAGGATGTCGCTATTATGTTTCTCGTATATTCCGGACGGCTCTGGTAATTGTATGAAATGTTGAAGTCTGTCCTCGGGATGGCGCCGGGGAAAAGGCTGTACGGCAGCAGGAGAAATCTCGGAAAACTCAATCCGGCGGAAACTCCGAACTCGTTGGAACGGATGTCGTCGTTGAACTTGAACTGGAAATTTCCCATGAAACTGAGGTTGAGCCACTCGCCTCCTCTGAATATGTTTTTGTGGTAGTACGACAATTGCGGAGAAATTCCGAGCAGGCCGGAAGTATTTGATGAAGCCTCGAGGTTGAGCTTGAATCCCTGCAGTTTCGACTGGGCAAGGTTTATCGAACAGTCCACAACATTGCTGTCAGCCTGTGTCATTTCGATGTTCACGCTGCTGAACACCTGCAGGGCCGACAGGCGCGAATATGTGCTGTTGACCATGTCAACACTATATTGCGCCCCTGGCTTTATCGTGTTCAGCTTCTTGAGCACCGAATCGTTGAACCGGAGAGAAGCCGGATAATTGATGGACACGTCCCCTATCCTGAATTTGTGCAACCGGCGTCCGGCTACCGGTGTCTCGTTTCTCGTATAGGTGTTTATCCTCATGTCGAGGATGGCTGAATCAGGGCAGGAAAGCGTATCCGCCTCAAAAAAATAATAATTCTTGTTGAATCCGTAGAAACCCCGGTTGCTGAGGTATGCACTCGAACGTTCGCTCTCCTTTTCGAGGATGCTTTCCGACAGAGGCATTCCGGGACGGACTGTCACATTGGCCGTGTCGGCATAGAATTCCGCCTCGAATTCGCCTTCGGGAACACTGTAGTTTATTTCCTTTATCGGATACTGTTTTCCGAGGGTGATGTTGTATGTGACATAGGCCCTCCTTTTCTTTACGTTTATGTCGGTATCGATTCTGGAATTGTAGTAACCGAGGTATTCGAGATGCTTGATGATGTTTTCTTCGGAACTTTCCACCATGTCCGGATCATAGACCACCGGAGCCACACCGATTTTGCGGATGAACTTGTCCCAGCCCTTGCCTTTGCCGTTTGTCCAGTTGTACACGTTCAGAAAAGGGTTCCACCCGAAAATGAAATAGGAATTCGGCTTCTGCTTCAGATACGGCTCTATGCTCTTGGTGTTGAAAGTCTTGTCATTGGTCACGACTATGTCGTTCTCCGCCAGACGGTATTCCCCGTCCTGCAGGACCCGCGTGGTGCTGCAGGAATGAAGAAGAAGGGCCCCGAAGCACAGCGTCAGAGCCGTCATTATAGTCGTGTGTCCTGATTTCATTTCCGTTCAAGCCCTGCAAATTTATCCTAATATCCCGTATTCTCAAAATTTTGGATGCCAAATCGGATGATAGAATAGAAAAATATGGCTGCCAGTGTATGAAAAACAGATTTAAGTAATATATTTGCAGCCTGAAATTCCAATCCGGGTGAGCCGGATTGCATTTCTGAGACAAAAGTAACTTAGTCGGATTTATTGAATTTGAGCAGATGAAAAACAAGTACATCG
>CALVDU010000139.1 GCA_944326375.1 uncultured Bacteroidales bacterium
GATGATGGTGGTGCAGATTGTCAAGGAGCCGATTTCCACAAAAGGGTCCAGACTGACAGCCGAAGTTTCATTGGCAGGCAGAAACATTGTATTGCTTCCTTTCGCAGAAAAGGTAAGCGTCTCCCAGAAAATTTCCTCAAAAGAGGAAAAAAGAAGACTTGAAACGCTCGTAAGGAACATCCTTCCCAAGAACTACGGAGCCATAATAAGGACAGCGGCAGAAGGAAAGAACGCTGCCGTCCTTGACGCAGAACTTATGTCACTCGTGGAAAAATGGGAGAGTTCCTGGAGCAAGATTGCAAAGTCCAAATCGGTGCAGCTGCTCTTTACGGAGTACAGCAAGACAACCACCATCCTCCGGGATCTCCTCAACGACACATTCTCGAACATATACGTCAACAACGATTCCGTATATGAGGAAATCCGGAAATACATATCCCTGATATCTCCCGAGCAGGAGAAAATAGTGAAACTGTACAAGGACAATGCTCCAATCTTCGACCACTTTGAAGTCACGAGACAGATAAAAAGTTCATTCGGAAAGGTGGTCCCGATCAGACAGGGGGCATATCTGGTAATAGAGCACACGGAAGCCCTGCACGTGATAGATGTCAACAGCGGCATACGCTCCAAGAACAAGGAGCAGGAGCAGAACACATACGACATCAACTGCTATGCGGCGGAAGAGATAGCCCGCCAGCTCAGGCTCAGGGACATGGGAGGAATAGTCATCGTCGATTTCATCGACATGGAAAACGGGGAACACCGCAACATGCTCTTCAAGCACATGCAGGAACTGATGCAGAGCGACAGGGCAAAACACAACGTACTCCCGCTCACCAAATTCGGACTGATGCAGATTACCCGCCAGAGGGTAAGGCCAGCAACGGAAATCAACACCACCGAGGTCTGTCCGGCATGTCACGGCACAGGAAAGATAGCGTCAAGCGTGGTGATTGACGAAGCGATAGAACGGAGACTCGCCTATTATGTCTCCGAAAGAGGAATCAAGTCTTTCATCCTCAAGACGAGCCCGATTCTCGGGGCATACCTGGGACGGGGGCTGATATCCATTCTGGGAAAATGGAAGCGCAAATACAAATGCAAGATAAAGTTGGTTGAAGTCACCGGCTTTACTGTCCTGCAAAATGAACTCTACAACGAAAAAGAAGAGAAACTCGATTGAGAGTTTCTCTTCTTTTTAATTAAGGGTCTGGCGGTCAATCCGTCAGACCCTTAATAAAAGGATTTCAAAGAAATCCATTTTTTCGTCTTCAAGACGCTCGGCTTATAGCCAGCCTGAAAGAGCCGCGGCTGGAAGGAGCGAAATACCCCTTAAGGGGTCGCAGACAAGTCTGCGGGGGTTTGGAGAGCCTCAAGACGCTCGGCTTATAGTCCGAGCGTCTTGAAGAAGTCGTTGCCCTTGTCGTCCACAAGTATGAATGCAGGGAAATCCTCCACACGGATCTTCCAGATGGCCTCCATACCGAGTTCAGGATATTCGACGCACTCGATTGACTTGATGTTGTTCTGCGCAAGAATTGCCGCCGGACCTCCTATTGAACCGAGGTAGAACCCTCCATGCTTTTTGCATGCGTCCGTCACCTGCTGGCTTCTGTTGCCCTTTGCAAGCATTATCATGCTGCCGCCATGAGACTGGAACAGATCCACATAAGGATCCATTCTCCCGGCAGTCGTAGGCCCCATGGAACCGCAAGGCATTCCGGCCGGAGTCTTTGCCGGACCGGCGTAATAGACAGGATGTTCCTTGAGATAGCGGGGCATTTCCTCTCCCCTGTCAAGACGCTCCTTGATTTTGGCATGCGCAATATCCCTTGCCACGATGATGGTACCGTTCAGGCTCAGCCTCGTGGACACAGGATATTTGGTCAGTTCGGCAAGGATTTCCGGCATAGGCCTGTCAAGGTCAATCTTCACCGCATTCCCCTCTCCCGCATTGCGCAGTTCCTCAGGAATGAGCCTTCCGGGATTGTCGTCCAGTTTCTCTATCCAGATTCCGTCCTTGTTTATCTTGCACTTGATGTTCCTGTCTGCGGAGCAGCTTACTCCGAGCCCCACAGGACAGCTTGCGCCGTGTCTCGGAAGACGGATTATTCTCACGTCATGAGCATAGTATTTGCCGCCGAACTGTGCCCCGAGTCCGATCTTATAGGCTTCCTCAAGCACTTTCTGCTCCAGTTCCACATCCCTGAACGCACGCCCGGTCTCATCTCCCGTAGTCGGGAGGGAATCATAATAGTGCGTGGATGCGAGTTTTACGGTAAGCAGGTTCTTTTCAGCCGACGTGCCGCCGATTACGAATGCGATATGATAAGGAGGGCATGCCGCCGTGCCCAGAGTCTTCATCTTTGACACGAGGAACGGCACGAGTGTCTGCGGATTCAGAATCGCCTTTGTCTCCTGATAGAGGTATGTCTTGTTGGCTGAACCGCCGCCCTTCGTGACGCAGAGAAACCTGTATTCCATTCCTTCCGTAGCCTCGATGTCTATCTGCGCAGGCAGATTGCATTTTGTGTTCACTTCCTCGTACATCGAGAGCGGAGCGTTCTGCGAGTAGCGCAGGTTTTCTTCGGTGTAGGTCTTATATACCCCGAGAGAGAGAGCCTCCTCGTCGCAATATCCGGTCCAGACCTGCTGGCCCTTTTCGCCGTGTATTATGGCAGTGCCCGTATCCTGGCAGAACGGAAGCTTGCCCTTGCACGCAACCTCTGCATTGCGGAGGAAAGTGAGCGCCACGTACTTGTCGTTGTCGCTCGCTTCCGGGTCTGAAAGGATTTTAGCCACCTGGGCATTGTGCTCCGGCCTCAACATGAATGAGACGTCCCTGAAAGCGGCATTCGCCATGGCCGTCAGCCCCTCTTTCTCTACCTTTAGAATCGGTTTCCCTTCAAACTCGCCTACGGACACATGATCTTTTGTAAGAAGATAATATTCAGTCGTGTCTTCGCCCAACTGAAACATCGGTGCATATTTGAATTCCATAATACATTATTTGTTGTTGTTCTCCATAAGAAAGACTTTCATGAACTCATTGAGGTCGCCGTCGAGCACCCCCTGGGTGTCGGAAGTCTCATAGCCGGTCCTCAGGTCCTTTACCATCTTGTACGGGTGCAGGACATAACTCCTGATTTGAGAGCCCCACTCTATTTTTTTCTTCTGCCCCTCCAGTTCGGCCTGCTTTGCCTGACGTTTCTTGAGTTCTATGTCGTAAAGTCTTGATTTCAGGATCCTCAGTGCATTCTGTCGGTTGTCGAGCTGGGATCTTGTCTCGGTATTCTCCACGACGATGCCGCTCGGGATGTGCCTTACCCTCACGCCTGTCTCGACCTTGTTGACATTCTGCCCGCCGGCCCCGCTCGAACGGTATGTGTCCCATTCGAGGTCAGCAGGATTGATTTCTATCTCTATCGTGTCATCCACGAGCGGATACACGAAAACCGAAGAAAACGTGGTCTGACGCTTTCCCTGAGCATTGAATGGAGAAATGCGCACAAGCCTGTGCACACCGCTCTCTGCCTTGAGATAGCCGAATGCATAATCTCCCTCGAACTGGATCGTGGCTGACTTGATTCCGGCATCTTCTCCTTCGAGCATGTCAGTAACCGTCAGTTTATAGCCGTTGCGCTCACCCCACCTCATATACATCCTCATCAGCATGGCCGACCAGTCGTTCGCCTCCGTTCCGCCTGCTCCGGAATTTATGGTAAGCACGGCACCGAGGCTGTCCCCCTCGTCTCCGAGCATGTTCCTGAGTTCCAGATTCTCCACAGCAGCGACAACGGTCCCGTATGCCTCGTCGAGTTCCTTCTCTTCCTCAGTAACTTCCCCTTCGGCAGCGTTTCCGGAAGTGTCCTTCGCAAATTCATAGAGTACCTCCAGATCTGAAATGCCGGATTCTATCTTGTCGTATTCTGTCACCCAGAATTTCACGCCTGCGAGTTCCTTCAGGAATTTTTCCGCCTCCTTCGGCTCATTCCAGAAATCCGGGGCAAGTGTTTTCTTCTGCTTTTCCTCCACCTCTGAACGCTTCCCGGCAATGTCGAGGCATCTGTCCAAAGTTTCAAGCCTTTGCTTGAGTTCACGTATCTGCTCTGATGTTACCATAATCTGACGTCAGTCCGACGAATTTATTATTTGAATCCTGCAAAAATAGTAAGAAACGCCGAAAAGTCAATGCAAATTCGGGCCGTACGGATTTTTGGCATCAGACCCTGCCTGCGTCATTGTCGCCGATTCCGAACACGTCTTCCCTGCATGTCCCCAACGGCTCCACATGCACCACGATATCGTATATTTCGGGAATGTCCTCCCTTATGCTCTGCTCCACCTGGCTTGCCAGCGCATGAGCCTGCCGCAGGGTCAAGTCCCCGTCAGCCTCCACGTCGAGGGTTATCATGTATTTGTTGCCTATGCTGCGGGAACGCACCCTGTGGGGATTGCTGACTTCCTTCACCTTGCCTATGGCATCAAAAATCTTCTGATACACGGACTCGTCCTTCACCCCGTCCATAAGTTCTATGTTGGAATCCATGAATATCTTTATGGATGACCATATCACGAAGCAGCTCACGAGAAGTGCCGTTATGGAGTCGAATATCGGCATGCCGAGAACGAACGTAAAGAACAGCCCCACAAGCACGCTCGCCGATATTATGACGTCGTTCCTCATGTTTATCCCGTTGGCTGTCAGCATGGATGAGCCTGTCTTCCTGCCCATTGCCGTCTGGTATTGCGCCAGCAACAGTTTGCATATTATGGAAAAGATCGTCACATAAATGGCTATCGGTTCAGGCATCTGCTGGCTTTCGTCGGAGAAGAGACGGCTGACGGCAGAAATCAGCATCTGTGCCCCGGCGAAAAAGATCACGAGCGAAAGGATTTTCGTTGCGATTGACTCAGCCTTTGCGTAGCCATAGACATACTTTTTGTTGGGCTTCCGCCGCATTATTTTGGCGGTCACCGCCATTACCACCGACACTGCCACATCCGAAGCAGAGTCCAGACCGTCGCTCACAACGGCAAAACTGCCGCTTATGAAGCCTGCCACCAGTTTTGCCGCCGCAAGTATCCCGTTCCCGATGACACTTGCATACGAGGCCCTCAATATCTGTCTTTCATTTTTCTCCAGCATTTCTTACGCAAAATATTCCGTTTTCCTGTCTTTAGGCTGACAAATTTAGAAACTGTTTTGCATTTCTGACATATTGCAGCCGTTTTTTGTCTATCTTTGTATGATTTTGATTCCAAATGAATGATTGTGCTATGGCAGAGAAAAAATTGTACCCTTTCAAATTCATTCCGATCCCGTCCAAAAGAGTGTGGGGCGGCAATGCTCTCATCAACAAGCTCGGCAAGGAATTTACCGTAAGCGACGAGAACGGAGAAGAAATCAGACTTACCACCGCTGACAGGATAGGCGAAAGCTGGGAACTTGCGGACATGGGTTTCGAAGATTCCGTCCTTTCCAACGGATGGCTCGCAGGAAACACGATAGGCGAAATCATGGAGACCTATCTCGAACGGGTTGTGGGAGAAAAAGTCTATGACTACTACGGCCGGCAGTTTCCTCTGCTCATCAAGTTTCTCGACATACAGGACAAATTGTCCGTGCAGGTGCATCCGAACGACGAGGTCGGAGAACAGCGTTACGACTCCCTCGGGAAGACCGAAATGTGGTATGTGATGGATGCCGAGCCGGGAGCCAAAGTCTATATGGGCTTCAAACAGGAGATTTCAGCGCAGGAACTCTATGACCGCTGCAAGAACGGCACGGTGGACGAGGTCCTGAACGTGATATACCCTAAAAAGGGCGACTGCATATTCATTGCCCCCGGGACAATCCACGCTGCCGACAAGGGACTCCTCATAGCCGAAATACAGGAATCTTCCGACCTCACTTTCAGGCTTTATGACTGGGGACGCGAATTCAACCCTGCCACGGCAAGGGAAATGCACCTTGAAGAAGCAATGGACTTCATCAACTACGGCAAATACGACGAAGCCCTTTACAGGAAAGGTCCGCTTTGGGACGAGTCTGAAGGCGGGCACAAGCACGACGGCAAGGTTGCAGAGACATTGAGCTCATGCGAACACTTCACTGTCAACAAAATAACCCTTGCAGACCCTCTGCACATCTATACCGAGAAATTCGGAAGCTACATCATCTACATCTGCATCGAGGGCGAAGCCTCAATCCAGGTGCAGGGCGAGACTCCTGACGGAGGAAAGAAAATGGATTCCTATTCCATAAAGAAAGGCGAGACCATACTCATACCTGCGGAGATGCCGGACTTCTTCCTCGTGCCGGTTGACCGCAACACGGTCCTGCTGGAAGCCATAGACGGGAACAGGGAGGACAAGGACGAGTACATCAATCCGAATACGGAGCCATATCTCGAAGGCGAAGACTATGAAGGTCTTGAGGACGAGGAAGGCTGCAACTGCGGTCATGACCACGGCGACTGCGACCACGACGATTGCGGATGCGGTCATCATCACGAGGGGCACGCCCACGGAGGTCACGCCCACCAAAACTGACACGGCAATGGCTGAGGAAACGAGAATAGACAAATACCTCTGGGCAATCAGGGTGTTCAAGACCCGGAGCGACGCCACCGACGCATGCAAAGGCGGCAAAATCAGGGTCAACGGAAACGACATCAAACCCTCAAAGAATGTCAAGGCGGGGGATGTCATAACCGTCCGCAAGGGCGCAGTGGTCTATACCTACCGCGTCATCGCTCCAATTGAAAAACGCCAGGGCGCAAAGCTCGTTCCCCAGTATGCCGAAAACATCACTCCACAGGAGGAGCTAGACAAGCTCAAGGCTCCTGTGGAGACTTTTTTCCTCAAACGGGACAGAGGAACCGGCCGTCCGACCAAGAAGGAACGCCGTCAGATGGACTATCTCTGGGATTCGCTCAGCATTGAAGTTCCCGATGACATAGCGGACCGCCTCGCTTCCGAATATGGTTTTGACGATGACGACGAGGACTTCGACAACGAAGACCTCTAGCGACCACTGTTCCGGAAATGGTTAGGAGAAATTCCTCAAGCACATCATCATTCGGCGTGTCCAAACGGGAAGGGCACGATTCTTCCGCATTCTACGGCTCGAACCTCTACAGCGGCATAACCCTCACTGAGATTCAGGAACATAACGTAAATCCGGTGCCCGATGAAAACATCGACCGCATATTCACCCACACGTCCGAAAAAATGGAAGAATTGCCGGACAACAGCGTGCACCTGATGATAACCTCTCCCCCGTACAATGTGACGAAGGAATACGACCAGGACCTGACCCTCAGGGACTATCTTGACCTGCTGAAAAATGTCATGACGGAAACATACCGCGTCCTCATAAACGGAGGACGAGCCTGCATCAACATCGCCAACGTCGGGCGCAAGCCCTACATTCCCCTTGCGGGCCACGTCAGCCGCCTCATGGCGGACATCGGCTACAACAACAGGGGCGAAATAATATGGGACAAGGCTGCTTCCGCCGGAGGCTCATGCGCATGGGGAAGCTGGATGTCGGCCTCCAATCCGAGCCTGAGGGATGTCCACGAATACATCCTGATTTTCAGCAAAGGCGACCTCAACCGTCCTAAGGGCGAAAACACAATCAGCCGGGACGACTTCCTCGAATGGACAAAGAGCATCTGGAGGATGAACACGGAGAGTGCGAAAAAAGTCAAGCATCCTGCGCCATTTCCCGTGGAACTTCCCCACAGGCTCATCAACCTGTATTCCTTCAAGGGCGACATAATAATTGACCCGTTCATGGGTTCCGGCACTACTGCAGTGGCAGCCCTCATGAACGGGAGGCATTTTGTGGGATATGATACCGACAGCAATTATGTCGCTGTGGCGGAAAAGCGCATTGCAGACTATCTGAAAAGTGCTGCAGCCAAGTCAGCAAGCCCCTCAAAACCCTGAAGACCAGGATATTCTGCTTTCAAAGCGTCAGCGGTAAGTGGGATCTTCTCCTATGATAAAGCAGAATGTTCCGGCCATTTCTCCGTCAGAGGTTTCGCAGATAAAACTGTGAGATGCCTCGATTTCAGAGGCAATCAGTGCTTCTGACGGATATCCTCCGGTCCATTGTCCCGGATTTCCGTTCGCTGCCATGAACAGTCTTGCACGGTCATATATGCGCATCAGGGCATCCAGATCATCCTTGCCTGCCGGCCGTATGTGAAAATCCATCCGAGATTCCATTGTCCGTGCACATGATTTTTTTGGATCCATTGTTTTTGAAGTTGTTTGCATACAAGTCCGTTTCGGCCTTGCATTGCGTTCTGCCGGGGTTTCAGACATAAAAAATAAGGACAACCCTGATGAGTTGTCCTGCTTGGTAGCGGGGGAAGGACTCGAACCTCCGACCTCCGGGTTATGAGCCCGACGAGCTACCAACTGCTCTACCCCGCGATATTGGACTGCAAAGATACGAACAATTTTTTATTCTGCAAATTTTTCTTCAAAATCTGCAAGAACGGCAACCGTTTCATCGACAAAATTCCGGTGTTTGTCAATCCCTCTTGATTTTGAAGATCCTAAGGAATATATTTGTACGGTTTTTGAAAATACCGGACCCCGAAAACAATGTTACAGAAATGATAAAGAATGTTTTGACTTCATTGCTCTGCGCAATGGCACTCATCCTGCCTTGCTCCGGACAGTACAGGACCGCTGCAGCGGATTCCACAGAAACTGCTCCCGGCGCACAGGCAAGACCGGCGGCAACTTCAGAGGCCGGGACACTATCCTCAAACGGCTCAACTGGCCTGCTGGCTGACGGAGACACAAAAATCTGGACGCTCCGGGACTGCATCGACTATGCCCTGCAGGAAAACATATCCCTTCAGCAGAGCCGGCTTTCGGCGGAAAGTGCAGAAATCGACGTGAAGACCGCCAAGAATGCCCTCTTCCCGAGCCTGTCGTTCTCCACCAGCCAGAACCTCATCAACCGCCCATATCAGGAATCCAGCAGCACGATCAGCGGCACCGAAATCCTGCACACCAACTCCAGCACCAGCTACACCGGAAATTACGGGCTGAACGCACAATGGGACCTGTACACCGGAGGACGCAACACCAAGACCATCAAGCAAGAAAAACTGAACAGCAGGATAGCGCAGCTCGACTTTGACGAGACGGCAAACACCATTGAGGAAAACATTGCCCAGCTCTACGTCCAGGTCCTGTATGCCGACGAATCCGTAAAGGTCAACGAGAACACGCTCGAAGTCAGCAAAGCGCAGAGGGACAGAGGGAAAGTATTGTACGAAGCCGGAAGCATATCGGCATCCGACTATGCACAGCTCGAATCGCAGGTCAGCAGCGACAATTACCAGCTCGTTTCTGCCATAACGACGCTCAGGGACTACAAGCTCCAGCTGAAACAGCTCCTTGAACTCGAAGGCAGCGAAGAAATGATGCTCTACATTCCGGAACTCGACGGGACAGACGTGCTCACCCCGCTTCCTGACATCTCCTACGTCTATGAGACCGCCCTCGGAATACGTCCGGAAATCGAATCCGGCAACCTCAGCGTATCTGCATCGGAACTCGACATCAAGATAGCGAAATCATCATACATACCTACTGTCAGCCTGAGTGCAGGCATCGGCACCAACCATACCAGCGGTACCGACTTCACTTTCAGCGAACAGATCAAGAACGGCTGGAACAACTCCATAGGACTGACCCTCAGC
>CALVDU010000140.1 GCA_944326375.1 uncultured Bacteroidales bacterium
ATGAATCGAGACTGTTGATTACCTTAATGGTAACATCAGTTTGGGCTCGGGCGGTCAGTGCAGCTGAAAAGGTAAATATGAGCAGAATAAAATATCTCACACTGTATTGATGGATGTAAAAATTCTGCGCAAAGGAACGATATTCTCATACGCCCTCAAATACCTAATTATTGGGATTTTTGGTGCATGTCATAGATTAATGTTGAAAAAACGGCGGGGAGTGTGCGGGTGTTGCGCAAAAATTGCTATTTTTGTAAAGATAACCGACGGAAATGGCTGAAACATATATTGATCTATATGAACTCCAGAGCCGGCTCAAGTCAGCAGCGGAGAGCGTTTTTCCCGGCCCGGTATGGCTCAGGGCGGAAATAAGTGCCGTAAAGGCGCGTCCGGGCGGACATTGCTATCTTGAACTCGTGCAGAGTGGAGAGTCGGGCCTCGTGGCGCGGGCACAGGCAGCGATATGGAGTTCCAAATACCGTTTTCTCGGCCCCTTTTTCGAATCCGTTACAGGAATGCCCCTGTCCGAAGGCATGAAGGTCCTTGTCAAGGTTTCCGTGAATTTCAGCCAGTTGTACGGACTCACGCTGGTGATAGAGGACATTGACCCGGACTTTTCCCTCGGGGAGAAGGAGCGCATGCGCAGGCTTGCGATAGAGCGTCTTGAAAAGGAAGGGCTGATGAATCTTCAGAAGGAACTGCCTATTCCCGCATTACCTTATAATATAGCGGTCATTTCGGCCCCTGATGCTGCCGGCTATCGGGATTTTGTGAGACATCTTCAGGAGAACGGATACGGGTTCGTGTTCCGTGTGGAATTGTTTCAGGCGCAGATGCAGGGCTTTGATGCTCCCGGATCCATATTGGATGCTCTCGACAGGGCTGCGGATACGGGAGGAAATTTCGATGTCGTCGTGATATTGAGGGGCGGCGGGTCGAAGACAGACCTTTCATGCTATGACGACTATGACCTTGCGGCCGGCATCGCACGCTGTCCGCTGCCGGTATATACTGCGATAGGACATGATCAGGACATCCATGTGTGCGATCTTGTCGCAATGTCCTACAGGAAAACTCCTACGGCGATGGCGGACGAGTTCATAGCCAGTTATGCGGAGGAAGACGAAAGGATCCTGTCCTATGCGTCGAGGCTCAAATTGGCGTTTTCCGGCAAGATACATGTCATGGAGAGCAGGCTGCAGGTCCTTGAGGCAAGGATTTTGTCTGCCGATCCGAGGAACATACTGAAAAGAGGCTACATTCTTGCTCTTGACGGGCGCGGGGTCCCCGTGAAGAAAGCGGCCGGAAGGCATCCGGGAGACAGGCTTGAACTTATGTTCGGGGACGGTTCCGTAGACTGCGAGGTAAAGAATGTCAGACAAAATGAATGATAATGTGAGTTCGATGACATCGAACATCTTGATAGGAGCAGACGTAGTCTGCGACGGGCTCCCGGAGAGGGTCGTGAGCGGTTTATGAGAATGTCCGGTGGACATTCGAAAGCGAGCAGAAAGAGGGGGACGCCCCTTGGTAAGGGGCTGTTGCGAAGCAACTGGGGATTAAGACAAATGGATTTCGTAGAAATCCTTAACGGCGGTTCGACGAATCCCTGGTGCAGAGTATAATAAATTCGTCGAACTGACGTTATAATATGGCAGGAAAGAAGAAATTTGACTATGCCGCCGCGATCGGCGAACTCGAGAAGATGGTGACGGCCGTGGAGAACCCTGATGCGGGCATAGACGAGATAGACAAGTGCATAAGGCGTTCGAAAGAACTCGTGGAAGCCTGCAGGGCATACCTGCGGACGGCCCGCGAAAAACTGGATGAAGACTGAGGTGCGGACCTGACCGCCCGCACCTTGCGGAAATAACACTGAAATTATGAAACGGGACGTGAAAAAGAAGATGATTTATGACAATGACCCGTGGCTTATGCCGTACAAGGATGCGGTGGATGCCCGGCATGCCAGAATCCTCGAAGCGATGGAGGACATAATGGTGGACGGCTCGTTGTCAAAAGGCATCAACAATCATTTGTATTACGGAATGCACCGGACGGCCGACGGGAACTGGGTATTCCGGGAATGGGCGCCAAACGCGGCCAAGATATATCTGATAGGGGAATTCAACAACTGGAAAAGGACTGAAGCTTATGCCCTGCATCCTGTCGGCAACGGCAACTGGGAGATATCCCTCGATTCCATGTTCATTTCCGACGGGACCCTCTACAAACTGTATGTGGAATGGCCCGGAGGAGGAGGGGAGAGACTTCCCGCATATACGACGAGAGCTGTCCAGGACCCTGAAACGAAAGTCTTTTCGGCCCAGGTCTGGAGTCCTGTCAAGCCTTACCGCTGGAAACACGGCAAACCTGGCAAGAGGGAGCATCCTTTCATCTACGAATGCCATATTGGCATGAGTTCCGAAAAGGAAAAGGTTGCCACGTTCGACGAGTTCCGCAGGGATGTGCTGCCGAAAATCGTGGCGGACGGCTACGACACCATACAGATAATGGCTCTTCAGGAGCACCCCTATTATGGTTCGTTCGGTTATCAGGTGTCTAATTTCTATGCCCTCAGTTCCCGTTTCGGGACTCCGGAAGAATTCAAGGCTCTGGTGGACGATGCGCATGGGGCCGGGATTGCGGTCGTGATGGACATAGTGCATTCCCACTCCGTGGACAACGAACTGGAGGGCTTGGGCAATTTCGACGGGAAGGATGACATGTATTTCTACTCCGGTCCGCGCGGGCGGCATCCTGCATGGGGTTCGCGCTGTTTCGACTACGGACGGCATGAGACGATTCATTTCCTCCTGTCCAACTGCAAGTTCTGGATGGAGGAATACCATATTGACGGATTCCGTTTCGACGGGGTGACGAGCATGATATATTGGGATCACGGCCTCGGGAAAGACTTCATCGGATATGACAATTATTTCAACGGAGGCGTGGACGAGTCTGCCGTCACTTATCTTGCCCTCGCCAATCTCCTCATAAAGGAAATCAATCCTGACGCGTTCACGATAGCCGAGGATGTCAGCGGCATGGCGGGACTTGCGGCACCGTTCGAGTCAGGAGGAGTCGGTTTCGACTTCCGGATGAGCATGGGGGTGGCCGACCATTGGATAAAGTGGATAAAGGAACTGCCTGACGAGAAATGGAGCATGGGAGAGATGTGGTGGCAGCTGACCAACAAGCGGGCGGACGAAAAGACAATCAGTTATGCCGAATGCCATGACCAGGCGATGGTGGGAGACAAGACCATAATCTTCAGGCTCATGGACAAGGAGATGTACACGGCCATGAACACGGAGTCCAGGTCTCTCATCATAGACAGGGGCATCGCCCTGCACAAGATGATAAGGCTTGTGACGATGGCGACGGCGGGAGACGGATATCTCAATTTCATGGGCAACGAGTTCGGCCATCCGGAATGGATAGATTTCCCGCGGGAGGGGAACGGGTGGTCCTACAAGTATGCCAGGCGCCAGTGGTCCCTGGCCGAACCGGATTATCTGCGCTACAAGTCGCTCCTGAAATTCGACAACGCCATGATAAAACTTGGCCGGGACGAGAGAATTCTCTATGGCCCGCCGGAGCTCCTTGTGCAGGATGAAGAGAAAAAAATATTGGTATTCAGAAGAATAAATTGTATCTTTGCATTCAATTTCAATCCGAATGTGTCTTTTTCTGACTATGGCTTTTCAGCACCTGCGGGGAAATATGCCCCGGTTCTTGACAGTGACAATGCTGCCTATGGAGGATTCTCGAGAGTCAATGATGACGAATGCCATCTTACGATGCCCGTCAAGTCTCCGAACGGAAACCAGAAGTATGACCATACCCTGTATCTCTATCTCCCGAGCCGCTGCGCTGTGGTTCTCAGGAAAATTGACTGAAAAATATCAACTATTAATATATTAAGTATGGCTTTTTTGAAATTCAACAAGTCTGAACTGGTGAACCTCGAATATTCGCTGAAGAGGGAAATCATCGTGGCGAACAAGACGGGGGCCTATTGCAACACTTCGATAGTGACCTGCAACACCAGGCGGTATCATGGCTTGCTTGCCGTGCCTGTGGACAGGTTGGGAGGGGGAAACTATATCCTCCTGTCGTCTCTTGACGAAAGCCTTGTGGTGGGCGGCAAACAGTTCAATCTTGGCATCCACTGCTATGGGGATATCTATGAACCGAGAGGACACAAGTACATCATCGATTTCGATTCGGATCCTGCCCCTGAAATAGTCTACAAGGTAGGCGACATCATTTTCAGGAAAACGATCGTAATGGCTCCGGACAATGACCAGGTCCTCATCAAGTATTGCCTTGAGTCCGCTCCTGAAAAGGCGACTGTCCTGCTGAAGCCGTTTTTGGCATTCAGGAGCGTCCACAGCCTCACAAGCCAGAACGGCGAGGCAAGGACGGATTACACCGAAGTCGAGAACGGAGTTTCCTTCAGGCTGTACGACGCCTTCCCGAACCTGAACCTCCAGCTAAGTTCGAAGGCGCAGTTCAAGTCTCTCCCGTACTGGTACAACGGAGTCACATATTCCGACGAGATGCGCAGGGGCTTCAACTGCAGGGAAGACCTTTTCGTGCCTGGAATGTTCGTGACCACGATGAAGCCAGGAGAGTCAATAGTGTTCTCCGCATCCGTGGACGAGGACAATCCAAAGACGCTCAAACGCAAATTCGCCGATGCCGTAAGACGGCTTGGAAAAATAGACAATTATCACGACCTTCTCGTCAGGGACGCCGACTTCCTGAAATGCTCCCGCAACGGGCACAAGCGCATCAATGCCGGGTTCTCATGGCTTGAGACCGGGCTCTTGAGGGAGACCGTGGAATCTCTCCCCGGTCTGACTCTCTATGCCAACGGCGACTGTGCGGAGTTCGAGGAGATTCTTGACAATCTCATAGCCGACGAACAGGAGCGTCTGCTGCACAGGACAACGCAGGTCGAGGCTCCTCTGATGCTTACGGATTCGGTCCAGCAATACATCCACTTTGCCGTGGAGACGAAGAAGGATCAGGCAGAGGAAAAACGCATCTGGAAGAAATACGGCAAGACGCTCAAGGCCATAATTGACAGTTATGCCCCTGGCAACAGGAACGAAGTGGCAATGCATCCGAACGGTTTGCTGTGGTCCCAGATGGACGGGGTGGCCCTGTCCTGGATGAACGCCTATGTCGGCGGCCGTCCGGTCACCGAACGTGCGGGCTATCAGGTGGAGACCAACGCCTTCTGGTACAACGCAATTTCATTTGCCCTTGACATGGAGAAGAAATACGGGGCGAAAAAGAGCGCATTCGCTTCCCGATGGTCAAAAGTCAGGGAACTGATTGAGGCGAACTATCAGGAGACATTCTGGGATCCGGAGGCAGGATATCTTGCGGACTATGTCGACAATTCCGGCAGGAACATGGATGTCCGCCCGAATCAGCTGTATGCCGTGTCTCTGGACTATTCTCCGGTGGACGACGAAGTAAAGTCGGCCGTGGTGATGACGGTGAACAATGAACTTGTGACGACCAGGGGCATCAGGACGCTTTCCCCTCGCAACAACAAATACAGGGGCGTCTATGAAGGTTCGCAGATAGACCGCGACCTCGCTTATCATCAGGGCTGTGCGTTCCCGTCCCTGCTGGGCCCGTACATGAACATCTGTTTCAAGATGATGGGGCCGAATTTCTACAAGAAGGCCGAATACCTTACGGAAGGCTTCTATGCCGACATCAACAAGCACGGCGTGGGCGCATTCTCGGAACTTTACGACGGAGATCCGCCTCATGAGGCACACGGGGCCATCTCTTCGGCCTGCAGTACGGCAGCATTGCTTAGGGTCTATTATCTGATGAACAAAAACAGAAAGGAGGGAAAGAAATGAAAGTGCTGATGTTCGGCTGGGAGTTTCCTCCGCACATTGCAGGAGGTCTCGGAACTGCATGTTACGGAATGACCAAAGGTCTGGCGGCAAATGGAGTCGAAGTGCTTTTTGTCATGCCGTCCGCTTCCGGTGATGAAGACCAGAGCGCAGTTAGGATCATAAATGCGAGCGATGTACCTGTCGATACGGTGACCGCTTCCGTTGATGAGTTCCTCGGAAAGGTGAGGTTCGTGCACATAGGCTCCAACATGGTGCCGTATGTGGATCCTCAGGATTTTTCCAAGATGGTGGAAGAGGAAAGGAAGAGGCAGATAAAGAGTTTCAGGGTGCAGTACGGACAGAAATACAAGTTTTCTGGGAAGTACGGCACCAACCTTATGGAGGAAGTGGCCAGGTATGCCATGGTAGGGGCGACAATCGCTCTCCAGCATGAAAATGAGTTTGACGTCATACATGCGCATGACTGGCTTACCTATCTTGCCGGCATAGCCGCAAAGCAGCTTACCGGCAAACCGCTCGTCGTCCATGTGCATGCCACATCATTCGACAGGAGCAGTGACGACAAGATAGACACGAGGGTATATGACCTCGAAAGAAAGGGAATGGAAGCGGCAGACAAAGTCATAGCCGTGAGCGATCTGACGAGGAACATAGTGATCAACAAGTACGGGATATCTCCGGACAAGGTGGTGACTGTCCACAATGCCGTGGATTTCAGCGGCAGGGACAACCTCGTGGTGGAAAGGGGAGTCAAGGACAAGGTCGTGACCTTCCTCGGCAGAATCACCTTCCAGAAAGGTCCTGAATATTTCATCGAGGCTGCCGCAAAGGTCCTGAAAAGGTGCAACCACGTGCGTTTCGTTATGGCAGGAAGCGGCGACATGCTGAACAGGTGCATCAGCCATGTGGCAAGACTCGGAATTTCCGACAGGTTCCATTTCACGGGATTCCTCCGCGGGACCGACGTGCAGAAGATGTTCGCCCTCTCCGATGTCTATGTCATGCCTTCCGTTTCTGAACCGTTCGGAATCTCTCCGCTCGAGGCGATGCGCTCCAACGTGCCTTCTATCATTTCCAAGCAGTCGGGAGTGGCAGAAGTGCTGAAATACGCGATAAAGGTTGACTTTTGGGACATAGATGCCATGGCGGATGCGATATACGGTCTGCTGAACTACAATGCCCTGTCGGAAATGGCGGCAAAGTGCGGCTATGACGAGGTCAACACCCTCAAATGGAACAATGCTGCCTATAAGGTCAAAAAAGTTTACGAGTCAGTGATAAACAAATAAAAAGACAAACATATGAAAAAGAGTATTTGTATGTATTTTCAGGTCCATCAGCCGAACAGATTGAGACTGTACAGATTTTTCGACATCGGCAAGGACTCGCACTATTACGATGATTTTGCAAACAGGACAATCCTCAGGAGAGTGGCCCAGAGATGCTACCTCCCTACAAACGCCCTGCTGCTTGACCTCATCAATGCCAATAAAGGCAAGTTCAAGGTGGCGTTCTCGATTTCCGGTTCCGTCATCGAACAGTTCGACAGGTATGCCCCGGAAGTGCTGGAGAGTTTCAGGAAACTGGCCGACACCGGCTGCGTGGAATTTCTGTCGGAAACATACTACCACTCTTTGGCTTCGCTGGCTTCCCCTACCGAATTCCGGCATCAGGTGATGAAGCACAAGGATACTATCCGTCATTATTTCGGAGTTACTCCAAAGACATTCCGCAATACCGAGCTGATTTATTCCGATGAAATCGGCACGATGGTGTATGACATGGGATTCAAGACGATGCTTACCGAGGGTGCAAAGCATGTGCTCGGCTGGAAGAGCCCGAACTATGTCTATTCAGGAGCCCTTGCCCCTGATCTGAAACTGCTGCTGAAGAATTCCACCCTGAGCGATGACATCGCATTCAGGTTCTCGGACAGAAACTGGTCCGACTGGCCTCTGACCGGAGAAAAATATCTCGGATGGATAAAGGCTGCCGCACAGAATGATGAAATCGTTAACCTGTTCATGGACTACGAAACGTTCGGCGAGCACCAGAAGGCGCAGAGCGGCATTTTCGATTTCATGAGGTATTTCCCGGAAGTTGTCATCAAAGACGGAGAGTTTGAGTTCGTGACCCCTGCGGAGGCTGCAAAAAAGCACAAGCCGGTGGCTGCGCTCGATGTCCCGGATCCGATTTCATGGGCTGACGAAGAGCGCGATGTGACCGCATGGCTCGGCAATGACCTTCAGAACGATGCGTTCAACAAACTATACAGCGTGCTGGAGAAACTGTCCATGATAGGCAATGAGGAACTCTGGTCTGACTTCGGCCATCTTCAGGAGAGCGACCATTTCTATTATATGTGTACCAAGTTCTTCTCTGATGGTGCAGTGCATAAATATTTCAACCCGTATGATACTCCGTATGAGGCATTTATAAATTATATGAATGTCCTCAGCGATTTTATTTTGCGCGTGGATGATGCATTTGTCGTTTCTGATGCTAACTTTGCAGCCGGAAAGAAGACCGCTACGGCAAAAGCCAAGACAGTTAAGGCAGTAAAGGACACTGCGAAACCTGCTGCCAAGACTGCGGCAAAGAAGCCTGCGGCGAAGAAAACGGTAAAAAAGAAAGAGACTAAATGAACGATGAAATGATCAAACCGGACTATCTCTTTGAGGTCAGCTGGGAGGTCTGCAATAAGGTAGGGGGAATTTACACGGTGATTGCCACCAAGTCCCTCTACCTTAAAACTGAATTTAGGCGGCACCACATCCTGATAGGTCCGGACGTGTGGATGAATGCGGAGGAGAGCAACCCTGATTTTATTGAAGACCCTGTCCTGTACAGGGACTGGAAGACACAGGCGGCTTCGGAAGGATTGAGGGTAAGGGTCGGAAAATGGAACGTACCCGGTACTCCTACGGCGATACTTGTGGACTTCAAGCAGTTCCTTACGCAAAAATCTGAAATCCTTACGGATTATTGGCTGAGTTTCGGCGTCGATTCCATTACGGGCAGTTGGGACTATGTGGAATCCGCACTTTTCGGATATGCGGCAGGAAAGGTGATAGAGAGTTTTTACAGACACAATTTGTGCCGTTCCGACAAGGTCGTCGCCCAGTTCCACGAATGGATGACAGGTGCAGGGCTCCTGTATATCAAAAAAACGACATTGCCTATAGCGACCGTGTTCACGACACATGCGACTGTGGTCGGACGTTGTATAGCGGGCAACAACCTGCCGCTGTACGACGGGATGAAGAACTGGAACGGCGACGAAAAGGCAAAGGAATTCAATGTAAGAGCAAGGCATTCGCTTGAGAAATGCTCTGCCGCCAATGCGGACATTTTCACTACGGTGAGCGAAATAACGGCAGCGGAATGCCGCCAGTTTCTCGGACGGGATGTCGACGTGATAACGCCGAACGGCTTTGAGAAGAGTTTCATACCGTCGGATGATGAGTACCGGACGGTAAGGACGGCGGCGAGAAACCGCCTGATCGAGGTGGCGAGCGCCATGTCCGGGGAGCAGGTCCCGGAGAATTCGATTTTCGTGGGAATCGGAGGTCGCTACGAATACAAGAACAAGGGGATAGACGTGTTCATAGACGCCCTGAGCAAACTGAACAAGTCGGACTTCCATGGAAAGAGCATACAGGCGTTCATAATGATTCCTTCCGGACATAACGGTCCTGACAAGGATCTCGTGTCCAAACTGCAGGGCAACCCGTCGGAATATGTGACGAGGACTTCCCATTATCTGATGAACAGGGACTACGACATCATAATGAGACGTCTCGATGAACTGCAGATGACAAATGCGATAGGGGACAAGGTAAAGGTATATTTCATCCCGTCATATCTCAACGGCAACGACGGGGTCTTCAACATGAAGTATTACGACCTGCTGATAGGCTTTGATCTCGCCCTGTTCCCGTCATATTACGAACCGTGGGGATATACTCCGTTGGAAAGTGTCGCATTCGGAGTCCCTACGCTTACCACCACACTGGCCGGTTTCGGAATGTGGGTGCGCTCACATTTCCTGAAGCCTCATCCGGGGATAGCCGTCATCGACAGGAACGACTCCAATTACAATGATGTCGTTGACGGGACGGTGGATCGCATCAAGGAAATTGCGGGCCTGTCGAAGGAGGACAGGAAACTTTATATGGACAATGCCAGGGAGGTATCTGAAATAGCCCTCTGGGAAAACAACATCGTATATTACAAGGAGGCTTATTCGGAAGCCCTCGACAAAGTCATATCAGAAAAAGGAGCATTCCCTCTCAGCAGGGATGATAAATCAATGCAATACATGAAAATAAATGTGAACGAGCCGTCATGGAGCAGCGTTTTCGTGTCAAGACACCTGCCGGACGGACTGAAGGATCTCGAAATATTGTCAAGAAACCTGTGGTGGTGCTGGAACGAGAATGCCAAAAATCTTTTCCGTTCCATTGATCCGGAAGCATGGGCAGCATCGGATGAGAACCCGATAGCGCTGCTCGACAGAGTAAGTTACAAGAAATTCCAGACGCTTGAGAAAGACCAGTCATTCCTTGGCGAAATGAAGTCCGTGATGACGGAATTCAACGAATATATGGCCCTCAAGGCTGAAAGGAAAAATCCGTCGATAGCATATTTCTGTATGGAATATGGTCTTGACACATCCCTAAAGATCTACTCCGGCGGTCTCGGAATCCTTGCCGGAGACTATCTCAAGGAGACGAGCGACATGAACGTGAACCTTGTTGCCGTGGGACTTCTCTATCGTTACGGATATTTTACGCAGATGCTTTCCTCTCAGGGAGACCAGGTGTCCAAATACGACGCACAGGACTTCATGAAGATTCCGGCGAGCCCGGTAAGGGATGCCGACGGCAACTGGATGACAGTGAGCGTGGCTTTCCCGGGCAGGAACATCAATGCCCATATATGGAGAGTGGATGTGGGAAGGACTGAACTCTATCTTCTCGATACGGACTATGGCGACAATCTCCCGGAAGACAGATCCGTGACCCATCATCTTTACGGAGGCGACTGGGAGAACCGTCTCAAGCAGGAACTTCTGCTCGGAGTGGGCGGTATCCGCGCACTCAGGAAATTGGGCATCGACCCCCAGGTTTACCATTGCAACGAAGGCCATGCCGCATTTACCGGCTTGGAGCGTTTGAGGGAGTATATCCAGAATGACAATCTGGATTATCCCGAGGCATTGGAACTTGTCAGGGCATCATCCCTCTTCACCACACATACCCCTGTCCCTGCCGGTCATGACGCTTTTGACGAAGGCCTTCTCAGAAAATATATAGGGCATTACCCTCAAAGGCTCAAGATAGACTGGGAAACGATGATGAGCCTCGGAAAGATCAACGGCAATGATGCCAACGAGAAATTCTCCATGAGTTTCCTTGCAGCCAACCTGTCGCAGGAGGTGAACGGGGTTTCCTGGCTCCACGGGGAAGTCAGCCGTGAAATATTCGCCAGGATGTGGCCTGGATATCTGCCTGAGGAACTTCACGTCAGCTATGTGACGAACGGTGTGCATTATCCTACATGGACTGCACCTGAATGGAAAGAGGTGCATGCCGGAGTCTTCGGGGAAGAATTCAAGACGCACCATTATGACAAGACATGCTTCGAAGGCATATACAAGGTATCGGACGAGGAAGTGTGGTCTGTCCGCACGAAGTTGAGGAAGAAGCTCATAGACGCAATAAAGGACAGGCTTTCCGACCCGGCTGCCGCCAACCATTATTCTCCTCGCCAGATAGTCACGATAAAGGAGACATTGCGCGATGACGTGCTCACTATAGGATTTGCAAGACGTTTTGCCACCTACAAGAGGGCCCATCTGCTGTTCAGGGACCTTGACAGGCTTAACGACATCGTCAACAACAAGGAGCGTCCGGTGCAGTTCATATTTGCCGGAAAGGCTCATCCTGCCGACAAGGCCGGACAGGATCTCATAAAGATGGTAGTCGACATATCCAAGATGGACCAGTTCATCGGAAAAATCGTATTCGTGCCGAACTACGACATATCTCTCGCAAAACTGCTCGTGCAGGGCGTGGACGTATGGATGAACAACCCTACAAGACCGCTGGAGGCTTCTGGAACTTCCGGAGAAAAGGCCGCCATGAACGGTGTCATGCATTTTTCAGTGCTTGACGGCTGGTGGGTCGAAGGCTATAAGAAGGGCGCAGGCTGGGCTCTCCCTATGGAGCGCACATACGACGACCAGAATTATCAGGATGAACTGGATGCCGCCACAATATACACGATCATAGAAAACGAGATAGCACCGATTTTCTATAATTTCACGAGATCGACCGGGCGTTCTTCCGACTGGATTGAGTATATCAAGAACACGATAGCACAGGTTGCCTGCAACTTTACCACCAACAGGATGCTGGACGACTATATCAGGCAATATTACGAACCGCAGTCGAAGCGTTTCGGCTTCCTGGTGGAGAACAATTTTGCAAAGGCCCGTGAGATAGCGGAATGGAAACGCAGGATGCGGCGCGAATGGCAGAATGTGGGTCTCGTGTCCATTACAAAGCCTGACAGTTCACATGAGGACATCCTTCTCGGAAAGGAATTCAACTCGGAAATAGTGCTGAACATCGGCGATCTGGATCCAGAGGAAATCGGTGTGGAACTTCTTTTTGCCACTTCCGATTCCAAAGGCAAGCTCCATATCAGAACCGTGACCGAGTATAAGCCTGCCGAGGCGAATGACGGAGTGGTCAAATACAGGGCTTCTCTGCTCCCTGATACGGCAGGAATGTACCAGGTGGCGGCGAGGATTTATGCAAAGAACCCGCTGCTTCCTCACAGACAGGATTTTGAATTGGTAAGATGGTTGTAGCAACCGGATTTTTCGACGGTGTCCATATCGGGCACCGTCATGTCATAAGGCGGCTGGTGGACGTCGCCGGGGAACGCGGGGATGAGAGCATGGTAATTACCTTCTGGCCTCATCCCCGAAATGTCCTTCAGCAGGAGGCGAGGGATTTGAGGCTGCTGTCCACAATGCAGGAAAAGAAAGATATGCTCTTTGCTCTCGGTGTTGACAAGGTGGAGGTGATACCGTTCACGCGGGAGTTCGGGGCGCTCACGACAGAAGAATATCTGCGGGAGTATGTGATGGGGAAGTGCGGGGCGGATGCCATTGTTCTCGGGTACGACAACAGGATGGGGTCCGACGCCAGGGACGCTGACAGTGTCCGGAAAGTTGCGGAAAAGGTAGGGCTGGAGGTATACCTTGTCGACAGGAAGACTTCCTTGTCCGGGGTCGAAGTCAGTTCCACTAAAATACGCAAGTTGCTCGAAGCCGGAAGCGTGCAGAAGGCGAACGCTCTGCTCGGATACGAATATTCCCTGTATGGGGTCGTGGTATCCGGAAACAGGATCGGAAGGAATGTCCTGGGCTTTCCTACGGCGAACATGCAGTTGTATGAGCCGCTGAAACTGGTACCGGCGAACGGAGTGTATCACGTCAAGGTGAACACTCTGGGCAGGGAATGGGCCGGAATGTGCAATATCGGCAACCGTCCTACGGTAGGGGCGGGGAATGCCAGGACCATCGAAACAAACATATTTGATTTCGATGAAGACATATACGGGCTTGACATCCGGGTGACCTTCCTCAAGAGGATAAGGGAGGAGATAAGGTTTTCTTCGTTCACCCAGCTGAAGGCCCAGTTGGAAAGGGACAGGTTTTATTGCAAATCATTGGTCTGAGGTTATGGAAGATTTTGGGACAATACTTACGCTGCTCATTGCCGTTCTGGCAGCAGGGGCAGGTGTCGTCGAAAAGATGCTGAAAAAGGCGGGCAAGAAGATGCCTGATGCTCAAATCCCTGAAGAGAAGTCGTTTGAGGAGTTCCCGTCCGGGCCGGAGGGGAATTTTTCCTTGGAAAATGCCGCTCCCGCCGAAAAGAAAGAAACTGTTCCGGCGGAGGAGGTGCAGCCGTCCCAGGCATTCCAACAGCCTGTCGTACATGAGACTGATCAGAAGGAGAAGTTCATCGACAAGAAGAAACTTATAATCTATTCTGAAATTCTAAACAGAAAATATTGACCCGGGTGTGATGGCGGGCCGTCTGCGGCCTTGCAGGTATCTCCTCTTCGTTCGGAACGGCGTCCCATAAAAGATACCGGTCCCGCGATTCACATCGCAGGACCGGCGCAATTCTAACCTAAAACTTAACCTATGAAAAAACTATTCGCTTTAATTCTATTGCAAGTCCTGTGCCAAACTCTGAAAATTCTCGAGAATAATAGGAATTTCCAGTAATTTTTTTGGCTTCCATGAATTTATTGTTCCGCATCGGCTGCTGTTTCGGCTTTTTCGGACTCAGGAAGTACTGGCTTGATGTACTTGATGCGGATATCTGTTGTCGGACGGTCACGTCTGTCTGTCTGCACGGCTGCAATGCTGTCGATCACGTCGAGGCCGGAAATCGTTTCTCCGAATACCGTGTATTCCCCGTCAAGCGGGGCGCAGCTTTCGGCATTCTGCACGATGTAGAACTGTGAGCCTGATGATTCTTTCTTCGGATTGGCCGCATCGCCCCTGCGTGCTGCGGCGAGTGCGCCTTTTTTATGGGTCAGCCCCTGGACAAACTCGGCAGGGATCGTGTAGCCCGGACCGCCTGTCCCGTAGAGATCGGCTTTTGACGGATCTTTCGTGAGCGGGTCGCCGGTCTGGATCATGAAGCCGTCAATGACCCTGTGGAAAAGCACCCCGTTGTAGAAGCCCTCGGAAACGAGCTTTTCGAAATTGTCCCTGTGCTTCGGCGTTTCATTGTAAAGCGCCACTCGTATAGTGCCCAAATCGGTGACGATGTCGAAAACAGGCCTGTCGGCCATACTTTTTGTAGTCATATCTTCCTTTTTGTCCCCTGATCCTTCCCTGCTCAGCGAAGACGAGCACGATACCGTGAAAGTCAGGGCTGTTAAAAACAATAACGTATTGAAAATTATCTTTTTCATGTCTGTTGCATTTATCATACGACTGTATATGATGCAAAATGGGCCGAAAAAGTTGCTTCGCAAAATTTCAAAACAGTTCCTAAAATTTCTGGCGGCCGCCAAAAATAGTTAATTTTGCGCATTATGGCAAATCCTTTAAGACAATTGGCAGGCGAAACCGCCATCTACGGGCTCAGCACAATCCTTGCCCGTATCATCAATTTCCTTTTCGTCCCGTTCTATACAAGGATGCTGACCACGGACAGTTACGGGGTGGTCACGGAATTCATGGCATATATCGCGGTCCTGCAGGTAGTGCTTGTCCTCGGGCTCGAGACAGGCTGCTTCAGGTTTGCCAACAAGGAGGGGACAGATCCGAAGAAGGTTTATTCGGATGCGCTGGGCATAGTCACTGCCGTCAGCCTGGCCTTTCTTCTGCTTACTGTCTGCTTCGCTGGCGGCATCGCTTCCGCTTTGGGTTATGCCGGATATGAAAGCTGCATAATGTATGTGGGCGGGATACTCGCTTCGGATACTGTAACGGCGATTCTTTTCGCCAAACTCAGGCAGGAGCACAAGGCACTCAAATTTGCCATAATCAAGACCGTGAAGATTCTTACGGAGACGGCGGCCAATCTTCTGTTGTTTTTCGTGTTCCCTCCATATTGTGCCCGTGTGGCTGCCGCTTCGGGAATGGATGCGGGGGCGCTTTCGCCTTCGGACGTGTGGCTGCTGAATTTTGTGCCGGCGAGCCCGGATTTCAGTTATGTGATATTTTCGATTTTCATCAGCTGCATAGTGTGCTTCCTGCTTTTTGTCCCTGACCTGCTGAAGTTCAGGTTCGTTTTTGACCGGAAACTGATGAAGCAGATGCTGGCGTATTCACTTCCGCTGATGGTTGCGGCTCTTCCGGGCATCGTGAATGATTTTCTCGACCGGATTCTCTTCAGGTTTTTCGATACCGGAGCGGAGGCCTGGCGGTCCAGCCTCGGAATATTCCAGGCGGCCAGCAAGCTCGCCGTGATAATGTCGCTTTTCATACAGATGTTCCGCTTTGCTGCGGAGCCGTTCTTCTTCCAGAGGGCTTCGGACAAGGATTCAAAGACGTTGTATGCTGCTGTCATGGAGTATTTTACGGCATTCTGCGGTCTTATTTTCCTTGGTGTGACCATGTATATGGATGTATTTTCCCTGATCTTGGGGCAGGATTTCCGGGAAGGCATAAGCATTGTGCCGATAATGCTTCTGTCTTACATGCTGCTCGGAATGCAGTTCAATGTGTCGATGTGGTACAAGTTGTCGGGGAAGACCGGTGTCGCAGTCTATATCACGCTTGCCGGACTTGTCGTCACTGCTGTGATAAATGTAGTCTTCATGCCGAAATATTCCTATCATGCGGCGGCGTGGGGGCATCTTGCGAGCTATGTCGTGATGTTCGTGATAAATGTGCTGCTCGGCAACAGGCATTATCCGATTCCGTACCGGTGGGGACGCATAGGCTCGGTAATTTTTGTGATGCTGTGCATCTGCGGGGTGGCCATGTTGCTGGACAGCAAGGTTTTCGACGGCGTGACATTCGGCCAGTCAGTATCGCGTACAGTCTTGAAACTGTGCGTCAATACAGTGCTGATTGCGGTCTATGCGGTGTTCGCATATTTTATTGTCCGGAAAGGCGGCCTGCCGGGAAAGGTCAGCAGAAAATGATGAGCACAAGTTGTGCGAGGATTACCCTTATGAACATCGAGAGAGGATATACCGTGGCGTATGCGACCGACGGGGCGTCTCCTTCCACTGTCGTGTT
Source organism: uncultured Bacteroidales bacterium (assembly GCA_944326375.1). Lineage (GTDB taxonomy): Bacteria > Bacteroidota > Bacteroidia > Bacteroidales > UBA932 > Cryptobacteroides. Next base: position 16,684 of record CALVDU010000140.1, read on the forward strand.
GGCATAGTTCAGGGCCATTGGGTTGGCCATGCTGCCGCAGAGCATTCCCACGTTTTCGGCATATTTCGTTTTCAGGAATTTTCCGGCGGTGAAACCTACGGCGAGTACCGGCACAAGGGTCAGAGCGAAGCCGATCCCGAGCCATACGAGACCTTCGGAACAGAACACAGTCTCGAAGAAATGTTCCCCTGCATCCAGTCCGAGTCCTGCAAGGTAGATTGTTATGCCTATCTGTCTCAACATCAGGTTGGCGCTTTGGGTAGTGTATGTGGTGAGGTGGAGCCGTGTCCCGAAAGCACCCATAAGGATGCCCACTATTATGGGGCCTCCGGCAATTCCGAGTTCGATGGTCATTTCCATTCCGGGCACCTTTATCGGGATTGCCCCGAGTATCACGCCTGCTGCCAGTCCTACGAATATCGCTATCAGGTTCGGTTCGTTGAGTTTCTTTTCCTCGTTCCCGAGGATTTTGCACACATTGTCCACAGAGGCCGATTCTCCTACGATTGTCAGCATGTCCCCTATCTGGAGCCTTAGTCCCGGGGAGGCGAGCAGGTCTATTCCGGCGCGGTTTATTCTCGTTATGTTGATTCCGTAGAGATTGCGCAGCCGCAGGGCCCCCAGTTTCACTCCGTTTATTTCTTGTTTCGTGACGAGGACACGGCGGGAGATGAGCACGCTGTCTATGGCGTTCCAGTCTATGTCCGCCTTGTTCCAGTCGGTCGGTTCCTTTTCTCCGAAAAGAGTCTTCAGGGACTCCACGTCGCTTTGTCCGGATACTATGAGCAGATGTTCTTTCTCTTCGATTATGGTGTCCGATGTCGGTATGATGACCTTGCCGTTTTTCCAAATCCGGGATATGACGAACTGTTTTCCTGCCGCATTGCGGATTTCCTTTACGCTTTTGCCGAAGACAGCCGGGTTGCTCACGTAGAATTCCGACACGTATGTCTTTGTCGGTTCCGGCTTTTCAGCCTGTCCTGCTTTCCGGCCGGATGTGCGCCTCAGGATTATGATGGCGAGTATCATCCCGATTACTCCGAGAGGGTAGGTGACTGCGCAGGCGAGAGCCATTCTCGTGGTCTCGGCCGTATTGCCCGGGTCGGTGTGCAGGACGGCCTGCTGGGCGGCTCCGAGCATGGGCGTGTTGGTCACCGCACCCGAGAAGAGACCCATCATGTCCGGAAGGGAGATCCTGCAGGTCCAGTGCAGCACAAGGACCATGGCAAATCCGGCAAGTACCAGGGCGAGGGATATCATGTTCAGTTTCAGTCCGCCTTTCTTGAACGACGAAAAGAATCCGGGGCCTACCTGCAGCCCGAGGGTGTATACGAAAAGTATCAGGCCGGCGTTCTGTGCGAAAGCAAGCATTCCTGGATCTGCCTTTATCCCCAGGTGTCCGGCAAGTATGCCTGCAAAGAAGACGAAGGTGACTCCGAGCGATATGCCCATTATCTTTATTTTCCCGAGTGCGAGGCCTGTGGCGCAGATTATCGAGAGCACGAGCACCGTCCGTATTGTGGACGGCATGTTGAGAATTTCCGGCAACCAGTCCATGTCAATAGATTAAGAATCCTAAAATGCCGCTTCCTATTATAGTATAGATGGGATTTGCTTTCCATTTCCATGACACGAGGAATGCCGCGGCGAACAGGACCCAGCTTTTCCAGTCAGGGAAATTCTCCGGTGTCACGAGCAGTATGGCGGCGGCTCCGATGAGTCCTACCACAACGGGTTTCAGGCTGTCCATCACATTCCCGAATACTGTGCTGTTGCGTACCTTGCTGTACATCTTGCACATTGCCAGCACGATAAGGAAAGAGGGGAGGACGACGGCTGCCGTTGCCGTGAATGATCCGAGCAGGCAGGCGAATTCCGGTGCTCCGCTCTGGTCGAGGACCGTATATCCGATATAGGTGGCGCTGTTGATCCCTATCGGTCCGGGAGTCATCTGTGAAATGGCAACGATATTTGTGAATGTGTCTGCGTCAACCCATTGGTGTACATTTACTACCTGTGTCTGGATCAGCGACAGCATTGCATATCCTCCGCCAATCGTGAACAGGCCTATCACGAAGAAAGTGAAGAAGAGTTCTACGAATATCATTTCAGTTCCTCCCTGTGTTTGGAGTCCTTGTACTTGGCCACTGTAAACGATATGACCAGAACGACTATAATAATATATACGGGGGACACGTTGAGGAAGCCCACGAGCACCAGGACTGCAGCGGCAAGAGCGTAAGCCCACCATTTCCTTATGCTTCTCTTAGCCATCTGGAGCATCGGAACGGCTATGAGGGCAACGACTGCGGGCCTGATTCCTTTGAATATCCTGATGACTACAGGGTTGTCCTGGTATCCAGTAAATGCCATGGCTATCAGCAGAATTATCAGGAAAGACGGGAGAACGCTGCCTACGGTGGCGGCAATGCTGCCTTTTGTGCCTCTGAGCTTGTATCCCGTAAATATGGATATGTTGACGGCGAGCAATCCCGGTGCTATTTGGGAAAGGGCGATTATGTCGGGAAAATCATCTTCCGAAAGCCAGCCTCTGCGCACTATCTCGTTTTGGATAAGCGGAATCATCGCCACTCCGCCTCCAAGTGTGAAGGCCCCTATTTTAGCGAAGACGAGGAATATTTGCCAGTAAGACGCCATCGGACAACGTTCTTTGTGTGATTTGCCGCAAAAGTATGAAAAAATATTGAAAAAATATGCGGAAAAATTTGGAGTGAAGAAAAAAGTCAGTATCTTTGCAGCCCATTTCGATGGAAAGTTGTTTGAAAATATTGAAAGACTAAAGTACAAGCAAAAGTACCAACAATAAAAGAGCGCGTTAATTCTTTTGAATTAAGGAGTCAATGGATTAGGCTTAGAGAAATTAATAAGATTATACAAAGAAGAGTTTGATCCTGGCTCAGGATGAACGCTAGCGGCAGGCTTAACACATGCAAGTCGAGGGGCA
>CALVDU010000141.1 GCA_944326375.1 uncultured Bacteroidales bacterium
TGAGCGTGGCAAACACCACATTGTGCCCGATTTGGCTGCCGTCGCCTATGGTCACGCCTCCGTGGTCCTGAAAATGGCAGCAGGCATTGATGAACACGCCTTCCCCGACAGTGATGTTTTTTCCGAAATCGGTATAGAACGGCGGAAAGACGCGGAATGTGTCGGGAACGCGGTAGCCGAAAAGTTCGGAAAGGATGTCCCGCACCTCTTCCGGGGTATGGTATGCGGCGTTCAGGCGGAATGTGATTTTCCTGGCTTCTCCGCTCATCTTGTCCATCAACTGGTGTATTTCTTCTGTGTCAAGCGGTTTGCCCGTCCTGACGTAATCCTTGAATTCTTCGAGTGTCATAAAAAATTCAGTTTCTTAATGATAGCGTTACGGTTACATCTCCTTCTCCGAGGGCTTCCCTCAATTCTGCCTCCGAGACATTGTCTATCCTGCCGAGCCGTGTGAAGCTGTATGTGTTTTCAATGCCTGCGTGGAGCTGTTCTCTACCAATGTGGCAGTAAATTCTGCCCCGCCTTCGATTGTCAGTCTTATTGAATTTCCTGAAATCTCATCTTCCTCACGGCTTGCACCGAGTTGTTCGAGCCATGCGGGGATTCGTGTGCCCATGTCTTCAATCGTGTTTCTTGTAAGGTGCAGAGTTTCCGTAAATTCTGCATCAGAGACCAGTGAGCGTGCTTCATTCACGGAAGTGTTTATGCTGCTGCTCCCGCTGCTGGCAAAAATGGCAATCCTCTTCCCTGACAATAAGTTGGCATGGCTGTGCAGGAATGACTGCATTGTTGTTGCCATGTGTCCGTTGCCTTGTCCAGGGATTTCCTGGTCATCGGAAGGGTTGGTTTCGCTGCAGGCGGCAGTCGTGAATAAACCTGCAAACAGCATCAGCGGGATGAAAAACAATTTCTTCATGTCCTTTCATTCTGATTCCGGGACAAAGATATGCTGGTGCTGGCGACGGAATGCTAACGGAATTACTGATGATTTTATCCTATTTACGGAAAATTTATTGGTTGCTGCACCCGCAGCCAAGATAAGTATAGCGATAAAAAACAAGGAGAACGGTTTTGTCGTTCCCCTCGTTTATTTAAATCTGCCTATTTATAGACAGTCCAAGAATTATTTCTTGAAATACCTGTTGTACAGTCCCTGGAAACCAGCACCGTGGCGGGCCTCATCCTTGCACATCTCGTGAACGGTGTCGTGGATTGCGTCGAGGTTCTGGGCCTTTGCGAGTTTTGCGATGCGGAGCTTGTCCTCGCATGCGCCGGCCTCAGCTTCCATCCTCTTCTTGAGGTTGGTCTCGGTGTCCCAAACGACTTCTCCGAGCAGTTCGGCGAACCTAGAAGCGTGGTCAGCCTCTTCGAAAGCATATCTCTTGAATGCCTCTGCAATTTCAGGATAGCCTTCCCTGTCAGCCTGACGGCTCATTGCGAGATACATTCCGACTTCGGAGCATTCTCCCGCAAAATGATCCCTCAGACCCTGGAGAATTTCAGGGTCAACTCCCTTTGCCACGCCGATCTTGTGTTCATCGGCCCAGGCAAGTTCGCCTTCCGTTTCTACTACTTCAACGAATTTGTCGGCTTTTGCATGGCAAATAGGGCACTCTGCAGGTGCACTTTCGCCTTCGTGGATATAGCCGCATACCAAACATCTGAATTTCTTGCTCATAATCGTATGTAATTAAATGTTGAAAATATCTTAAATTTGAATTATTCAAAATTGTAACAATGCAAAGGTAGTTGTTTTTGGCGATTCTGCAAATCTTTTCGGAAAAAATTTTTACAAATGGCTCCGATTCGGTAAATTTGGCTAAAATTGCATACGATTGTATGACATTCCAACCATAATTACCATGACTCCATTTCTGAAACAGGTGGCGGCAGAATATTGCGGCAGGGGGGATGTCGGGAAAATGTGCTTCATTTTCCCGAACAGGCGCTCCATGGTGTTCTTCAAAAAATATCTCTGCGGGGAGATTGCTTCTTCGGCAGGGGGATCGGGGGCTTCCGGGAAGGAAGGCTTGCCGGAACGGGGGCCGACACTTATGCCCCTGACATTTACGGTCAATGATTTCATGGGAAGGATGTATGAAGGGAAGATTTCCGACAGGGTCACGCTTATGCTGGACCTGTACGGTTCATACAGCAGGCTGAACCCGAATGCCGAAAGTCTCGACGACTTCATCTGGTGGGGGGATGTCATTCTTTCCGACTTCAACGATACGGACAAATATTTGGCGGATCCTGCCCGGCTTTACACTAATGTATCCGACTACAAGTCGATACAGGATTCATTTTCATATCTCAATGACAGGCAGAGGAGTGCCCTTGAGCATTTCCTCGGACATTTCAGGACTTCTCCGGAACGTGGCGGAAAGGAGCAGCCCGTAAAGGAGAATTTTCTGAAGATCTGGAATCTCCTGCTTCCCCTGTACCGGGATTTCAGGACTTCCCTCGAATCCGACGGCAGGGCGTACGAAGGCATGGTATACCGGGCGGTGGCAGAGCGGTTCAGGACATCCGGGGCGGAAAGCGTCATAAGGGACAAATTCCCGGATACCGGATTGTTCGTTTTCGTTGGTCTCAATGCCTTGAACGAGTGCGAAAAGACTGTGTTGAGGAAAATGCGGGACGCGTCATTGGCGGAATTCTGCTGGGACTATTCCGGCAGCATGATAAGCGACCCAGACAACCGGTCTTCCGTATTCCTTTCGGAAAATGTCAGGGAATTTCCTATGTCGTTCAGTCTTGACGACGGGGACGGGATTCCTGAAATCCATGTGATAAGCGTGTCTTCCGGAGTAGGGCAGGCAAAACTCCTTCCTCAAATTTTCTCGGAAATAGCGTCAAGGCGTTGCGGAGGAGACCTTTCGGGAGTCGGACAACTTGAAGACGGCGGGGCGTCCGACTGTGCCGTTGTGCTCCCGGACGAAAACCTGCTGATGCCTGTGCTGAACACCATACCTCCTGAGATCGGGCATATAAATGTCACGATGGGCTATCCGATGTCCTGCAGCGCATTCCATTCGTTCATGTCGCATGTCGTGTCCCTCCAGATGAACACAAGGGAAAAGGACGGGAAATGTTATTTCTGGCATAAGGCCGTCCGTTCCATTTTTTCCGACGGGATCTTCAGGGAGGCAGCCGGCGAGGAGGGAATGAAAGCCGTTGCCGGAATAAAGTCCCGGGCAAATCTGTACATGTCTCAGGAGGAACTGTCGGCAACTCCTTATATGGCAAAACTTTTCCGTCCGGTACTGACCGACAGGAGTGCAGCGGATCCTGTACAGGCGGATGCCTTTGCCGCATATCTTCTCGAGGTTACGGAAACTACGGGAATGCTTCTGAAAAAGACGGCTTATGCCAGAATGGAACTGGAGTTTGCCAAGGAATACAGGGATTGCATAGTGTCCTTGCGCAAGAAAACGCTTCCGGTGCAGCCCAAGACCTATGCACATCTGCTTCAGCAGCTCATGTCTTCCGTTACCGTGCCTTTCAAGGGGGAGCCCTTGCGCGGGCTCCAGATAATGGGGCCATTGGAAACGCGTGCCCTGGATTTCAGCAATGTCATAATCCTGTCATCCAACGAAGGGGTATTCCCGCGGCGCAACGTCTCCATGTCATTCATCCCTCCGGAACTCAGGAGAGGATTCGGCTTGCCCACATACGAACATCAGGATGCCGTATGGGCATATTATTTTTACCGTCTCCTGTCAAGGGCGGAGAATGTGTGGATGATATACGATTCCCGCACTGCAGGACTCAAGTCGGGCGAAGAGAGCCGTTACATCAAGCAGTTGCAGTACCATTTCAATGTTCCGTTGCGGCGCAGCACGGTAAGTGCGGCATTGTCCGGGTCCGGGACTGCTCCAGACGTAATCAAGACGCCTGAAGATGTGCAGGCCATCCGTTCCATGACCCTTTCCGCCTCCGCCCTGCAGACTTATCTTTCATG
>CALVDU010000142.1 GCA_944326375.1 uncultured Bacteroidales bacterium
GCCATGATTCTCCATGAGCATGACAAATACAACGGCTCATTGCGCTGCCGGAAATCGTTTTTTGCATTCGGCAACAGGATAATCGCCCTCGGTTCCGGCCTCGAAAACGGCCTCGCCGGCTCCGAACTGCACACTACCCTGTTCCAGAACAGCCTTGCCGGTGAAACCGGAATAAAGGATACGACCTTAATATATGAAGACACATCAGCCATGCTGAAAGACAGGTTCGGCAATGCATTCTTCGTAAAAGACGCCAAGACCGTTTATACGGCAGGCGATCAGAGTTCGTTCCACGAAGAGACCATGGCCCCGACGGAAGGCTGGTTCGAAAAAGCCTATCTTGACCACGGAAACAAGGTACACGACGGAAGATACGAATACATGACTGTCATCCATGCCACCCCTGAAGAGATTTCCGCATACGGAGAGGAACTTCCGTACGAAGTGGTCCGTTGCGACTCCACGGCCCATATCGTCAGGGACAAGATCGGCGGCATCAGTGCATTCGCCCTATTCGGCGGACTTGAAGACGGGAACGACCCGATAATAGCGGAAGCAAGCCCTTCAATAATAATGTACAGCACGGATAATGGCGACCTTACCCTCAGCGTATGCAACCCTGACCTCGCATTGTACAGCGGCCCCAGCGACGAAAAATTTGATGCAGACAGCAAGCGCATCGAGCGCAGCGTCTATGGACGCGAATGGATAGACAACCCGTGCAGGAAAGTTTCCGTTCGGCTTGTGCTGAACGGTGAATGGACCGTAAAGGACTGCAACGGCACGGCATTGCAGACTTCCTCAGAGAACGGAAAGACAGAAATCATCCTTACAACGGCGGAAGGACGTACAGAAGAATTCACATTGACGGAAAAGACATTGTAACGCTATGACAATCAACAGATATATCGCACCGGCATCAGGGCTGCTTCTGGTAGCCTGCAGCGGAGGACAGGACAGGCCCAACGTGATCTATGTCTTTCCCGACCAGTTCCGCAACCAGGCCCTCGGATTCTGGAACGGGGAAGAATATGCGGAGCACGTGGGATGGAAAGCAGATCCGGTGCACACCCCGAATCTCGACAGGTTCGCCGACGAATCCCTCGTATTCTCAAGGGCGGTCAGCACATGCCCGCTCAGCAGCCCGTACAGGGGAATGTTTCTGACCGGAATGTACCCGGAACGCAGCGGAGTGACCCTCAACTGCATGGCACTCAGGCCGGAAAGCACACTCAATCCTGATGCTGAATGCATATCCGACGTATTTGCGGCAAACGGATACAGCTGCGGCTACATCGGCAAACTCCATGCGGAGACCCCGATGAAGAATGACCCGGCAAATCCGGGACATTACGTAAGCGACCGCGACCCGGAATGGGACGCATATACACCGCCTGAAAGACGGCACGGCTTCTCATACTGGTATTCCTACGGCACATTCGACGTGCACAAGAATCCACACTACTGGGACACTGACGGAGTGCGCCATGATCCCGGAGAATATTCCGTAAAGCACGAAACCGACAAGGCGATAGAATTCCTCAGGAACCAAAACGGCGAACGCAAGGCAGGGGCCCCGTTCTTACTCGCCCTCGCCTACAACCCTCCGCACAGCCCATACGAAAGCCTCGACGACTGCATGGAGGAAGACTACAACCTATACAAGGACAAGTCCCTGTCGGAACTCTACGTGAGGCCGAATGCCGACACGACCCTGTCAAAGGCGGATGCCATAAGATACTATTTTGCCAATGTGACGGGTGTTGACAGGGAATTCGGCAGGCTTCTCGACGAACTGAAGGCTCTCGGACTGGACAAGAACACCATCGTCGTGTTCACGTCCGACCACGGCGAGACCATGTGCAGCCAGGGCACTACCGACCCGAAAAATTCCATATACACGGAATCCTTCAACGTGCCGTTCATCATAAGATATCCGGGGAAAATCGCCCACAGGATCGATTCCACCCTGCTCAGCACCACGGACATAATGCCGACTGTGCTGGCCCTCGCAGGACTCGGGGACAAGATTCCGGATACGGCAGAAGGACGGGACCTCTCCCCTGTCATGCTTCAGGACGGCAGACCATGTGACGTTCCGGAAGCGGCCCTGTACATCAGAAATCTTGACGGCCCGAAGGATGAAAACGGAATGGTACACGGCATCTTTCCTGAGGCAAGAGGGATAAAGACCCAAAGGTACTCCATGGAAATCGCCATCGGCAAGGACTTCAGCCTGAAAAGAGTCCTGATTTTCGACGACCTCGAAGACCCGTATCAGATCAACAACATCCCTTACCGGGAAAATCCTGAACTTTTCAGAGAACTCTGCGGCGTCCTCGCCGGGAAACTCAAAGAAAGCGATGACATCTGGTCCCGGGAAGGCATACTTGAAAAAATACTCGAAAACAACCAATAAAACCATTATAATATGTACAACAGGTTAAAAGCGCCGATTTGTCTGGCAATCACCGGGTTGCTCGGCTTTTCATGTGCCGATACCGCCGATCTCGAAAACCGCCTCAATGACCTTGAGGGCAGGCTCGACGACATCGAGACGGAGATATCCGCAGCGAATGCCGAAATCAACGCCATGAGCAGTCTCGCAAAATCAGGCATATTCATAGTAGGCTACACAGAACTCGGGCACGGCTACAGGCTCGACCTCAGCAGCACTGAATCATCCCAAAGCATAGAGGTCACATACGGAGAAGAATTGGGCACGGACAGCATCCTTCTCGGAATAGACGAGGACGGCAACTGGACAGTGTCCACGGACGGAGGTCAGACCTCTACTCCTGTCGAGGGTGCAGACAACGCCCGCAATCCGGAAAGTGCAGTTCCTGAAGTGACGGTAGACTCCGAAAACTATTGGTGCATCCGTTACGGCGCAGACGAAGAATTCGAACGCATCCTCGATGAGTACGGCAACCCGATCAGCGCACAACTGACGGGAATGACCGGAAGTTTCCGCAACGTCGAATACGACGAAAGCACCGGACAGATGAATTTCACCCTTGCAAGCGGGACTGTGATTTCCGTACCCGTCATCGAGACCTTCTATCTGAACGTCAAGGATTATGTGGAAGGACAGCCAATCTGCCTCAACGAGACCCTCGTATATGAGGTAGAAATGTCAGATGTCGAAAGCGCACACATCATGGACGTCCCGGGCTGGGAAATCATCCTCGAAGATA
>CALVDU010000143.1 GCA_944326375.1 uncultured Bacteroidales bacterium
TATGGCTCGGTTACGGTATGTGAACGTATGAAATAATGCCTGACTGCGTTCAGCTGCTCTTCCGACGGCACCGCCGTGCCTATCGACATTTCCCGGTAAATCTGCCGGGAATCACATGAAATTATCGGCGAAGACCATTTCAGGGCTTCGGAAATGCTGTATTCAGTCTTTCCGACAGCCGTAGGGCCAAGTATGACAATGAGTCTGCGTTTCATCAGCAGATGGTTTCACACCGCAGGGATAAAGCGGAGAGGATCAAAAGTCCTTGTCCTCATCTTCATCATACACCTCTTCTTCCGGCTCATCAAGACCGTCATTTCCGTCCTCGTCAGAATCGGCATCATCATCGTCCCCCAAGTCCGAAGGCATCTTCCTTTTGTCGTCCGGAAGATCCTCAAAGGCGACATACCCGTTTTCGAATTCTATCGGATTAGGGCCCTTCGTCTCCACGAGGAGAGGATATACGGCACCCGGAATGAGTTCCGCCTCGCCTTCGTATGTCAGGATGATGCTTTTCACGTTGGTGGTATCGTAAAAATACACGAACGACATCGCACCGGACTTCACTGTATCGCCCAAAGTGACGGAGTCTATGGTGCCGGCACCGAAGTCGAAAATTCCATACTTCGCCACGACGGCCCCGTCAGCGTCCAAAGCCTTGAAAAGGACCATCTGATCCTGAGGGAAATCCATATCCGCCCTCATCTGCTTGTGAAAAGAATAGAGAGTCGTGCTGTCCTTCACTTCATAGACTCTCGCAAAGCCCTTGATTCCCGGGAGGGATGCCCTATACTTCAGTACCATTGTGTCACCTCGAAACTAAAAACCGTATCTGGAATTGTAAAGCGGAACCAAAGGTACAAAATATTTCATTGCCGTTGCAAATTATTCTAAAAAACGCTAATTTTGGGTTTGTATGAATGACCCTAAAATTCCTTCAGACGATACGTACAAAAGTATTGCAGCCCCCTCAAGAGGACTGTTCAAGGACAATGGAAGCAGATTCATCGCCCTTGCCTATCCCGTGGGCACCGAAAAGGAGATAAAGGACATAGTGGCAGGACTGAAAAAGGAATACCATGACGCCCGCCACCATTGCTACGCCTACAGGCTGGGCCATAAGGGAGACATATTCAGGGCAAATGACGACGGGGAACCGTCATCGTCGGCAGGACGCCCGATACTGGGACAGATAGACTCTTCCGGACTGAGCGATGTCCTCATAGTGGTGGTAAGATATTTCGGAGGAATAAAATTAGGAATCCCCGGACTTATCCGGGCATACAGGACTTCTGCCGCGGATGCGTTGGCAAATGCCGAAATCATCGAAAAGACGGCATCGGTCAGATATCGCGTGACATTCGGCTACATGGCGATGAACGATGTGATGAAAGCGATGAAAGACATGGGCATGACGCCTGAAAGGCAGGATTTCGGCATGGAATGCACACTTGAAACCTCGGTCAGGCTTTCCGCAGAAAAGATGTTCATTGAAAGGATGGACAGCATCCCGGGATGCAGGGCAGAGGCATTGACTTTACAAACAAACGACGACAAATGAGCAAAAGTCTGATTTCAATCCAGGATTTCAGCAAGGAAGAAATCCTGCATGTGCTGGAGACTGCAAAAGAGTTCGAACAGAACAGGTCTCAGAAGATACTCGAAGGGAAGGTCATAGCATGTATCTTCTTCGAACCGTCCACCAGGACGAGGCTGAGTTTCGAGACCGCCGTCAACAGATTGGGTGCAAAGGTGATAGGCTTCTCCGACGCCACGAACACGAGCGTAAGCAAGGGAGAGACCCTGAAGGACACCATAAAAATGGTGTCGAACTATGTGGACATGATAATAATGAGGCATCCTCTCGAAGGAAGTTCAAGATATGCATCCGAAGTGGCATCCGTACCTGTGGTGAACGCCGGTGACGGAGCCAACCAGCACCCTTCTCAGACTCTGCTGGACCTTTATTCCATAATGCAGACCCAGGGATGCCTCGAAAACCTGAGGATCAACATGGTAGGAGACCTGAAATACGGACGCACGACCCATTCCCTCCTGCAGGCGATGTCGCATTTCAACACCGAATTCGTGTTCACCGCTCCGGAAGAATTGAAAATGCCGGTCGAATACAAGGATTTCCTGAAGAAAAAGGGGTTGACCTACACCGAAACCACATCCCTGGAAGAACACCTGAACGACTGCGACATACTTTACATGACAAGGGTGCAGCAGGAAAGGTTCACGGACCCGATGGAATACGAAAAGGTCAAGGACGTGTACAGGCTTGACGCATCGATGCTCGACAACGTCAAGGAAAACATGAAAATACTGCATCCGCTGCCGAGAGTCGGGGAAATAGACCAGAATGTCGATGACTCGCCCCATGCCTATTATTTCAAGCAGGCCGAAAACGGGCTTTATGTCAGAATGGCAATAATCGCATACCTCCTCGGATACAGATAAAATCGAATAATCATGACACGCAAAGAACTTATAGTAAGCGCATTGGAAAACGGCACCGTCCTCGACCACATACCGGCAGAAAATGTATACCGTGCACTTGACATACTCGGTCTGAAGGACATCAACAGCCAGATAACGATAGGCATCAACCTCAACAGCAAGCTGTACGGCAAAAAAGGAATAATCAAGATAGCCGACAAGTTCTTCAAGGACGAGGAACTCAACAAACTTGCGCTCATAGCGCCGAAAGGTACGGTAAACATCATCCGGGACTTTCAGGTGGTGGAAAAGAAAAAGTTGGAAATGCCTTCTGAAATCGAGGGCATAGCCAAATGCATGAACCCAAAGTGCATCACCAACCACCAGCCGGTCAGGACGAAGTTCACGGTCATCGAGGACAACGGAGAAATCTCACTCCTGTGCCGGTACTGCGAAAAGAAATCCGACATAAGGGGAATCTTTTGAAATGGAGAATCAGGGAAAACCTTGGATATTTAAACAGTTTCTTACTATATTTAACGGATAAAACAAATAAAAGATGAAAAAGGTCCACAATTTCAACGCCGGCCCGTGCGTACTCCCGGAGCAGGCCGTAAACAATGCCATAGAAGCCCTGAAGGATTTCAGGGGAACCGGAATGCCGGTAATCAGCGTATCCCACAGGTCAAAGGAGTGGAGCGCAGTTATGGATGAGTGCCGCGCTCTATGGAGGGAACTCCTGAACATTCCGGACACCCATGAAGTGCTGTTCATGGGAGGCGGAGCGAGCCTGCAGTTCCTGTGCGTCCCGATGAACCTGCTCGAAAACAAGGCCGGATACCTTGAAAGCGGGGTATGGGCAAAGAAGGCATTGAAAGAGGCAAAGGGCATAGGAAACGCGTATGCCGTTGCATCCTCTGCGGAATCCACATACAACTATATCCCGAAAGGCTATGAGATCCCGTCTGACCTGGACTATTTCCACATAACGACCAACAACACCATCTACGGCACGGAAATCAAGGAAGACATGGACTGCCCCGTTCCCCTTGTGGCCGACATGTCGTCGGACATAATGAGCCGTCCTGTGGACGTGAGCAAATACGGAATCATCTATGGCGGAGCGCAGAAGAACGTCGGGCCGGCGGGCGTGGCATTCGCCATCGTGCGCAAGGACATCCTCGGAAAGGTATCGAGACATATCCCGTCAATGCTCGACTACAGAGTGTTCATAGACGGGGGCTCGATGTTCAACACCCCTCCGGTATTCCCGATATATGTGATGTATGAAACCCTGAAATGGCTGAAAGGCATTGGCGGAGTGGAAGCAATCCACAAAATCAACAGGAAAAAGGCCGACATGCTCTACGCGGAAATCGACCGCAACAGCCTCTTCGTCGGAACAGCGGCAAAGGAAGACCGGTCCGACATGAACGTATGCTTTGTCATGGCTCCGGGACACGAGGCCCTGCAGGACGAGTTCCTCGAATTCGCCAAAGGGAAAGGAATGGTCGGAGTGAAAGGACACCGGTCGGTAGGAGGATTCAGGGCATCCATATACAACGCCTGCCCTGTCGAAAGTGTCCAGGCACTCATAGACTGCATGCAAGAATTTGAATCACTGAAAAAATAAGCGTCATGAAAGTACTTGTTGCCACGGAAAAGCCGTTTGCGGCAGCAGCCGTCAACGGAATCAAGGAAATTGTCCGTAACGCAGGCCACGAAACGGTCCTGCTCGAAAAATACGCATCTGCCGACAAACTGCTTGAAGCTGTTTCCGATGCCGATGCACTCATTGTCCGCTC
>CALVDU010000144.1 GCA_944326375.1 uncultured Bacteroidales bacterium
AAGGTATTTCAGTGATTGCGATGGTGTTCTTGTCGATTTTTTCGATTTTTGCACGTACCTTCACGATTCCGCCCCTGCGTCCCTTGTTGTATTTGGAGCAGTCTGCATAGCCGCCTGTCGGAAAGTCAGGATAGAGTTCGAATTCCTTTCCTTCAAGGATTGCCACTGAAGCGTCAAGGAGTTCGTTGAAATTGTGAGGAAGAATCTTTGAGGCCAGGCCGACGGCAATGCCTTCCGCACCCTGGGCGAGCAGAAGCGGAAATTTTACCGGAAGGTCCACAGGTTCCTGGTTCTTCCCGTCGTAGGAATTCATCCAAGAGGTGGTCTTGGGATTGAAGAGCACCTCCTTGGCAAACTTCGTGAGCCGGCCCTCGATATACCTCGGGGCGGCATTGGAGTCTCCCGTAATGATGTTTCCCCAGTTGCCCTGGCAGTCCACCAGCAGTTTTTTCTGTCCTATCTGAACCAGAGCCCCGAGAATGGATGCATCCCCGTGAGGATGCAGTTTCATGGCTTCTCCGACTATGGTCGCCACTTTTGTCCGTGTGCCGTCGTCGATTTTGAGCATGGTGTAGAGGACCCTCCTCTGTACAGGTTTCAGCCCGTCCGTGATATGCGGGACGGCCCTTTGGAGGATGACATAGGAAGAATAGTCCAGGAACCAGTCCTTGAACATTCCGGACAGTTTGTACCGTTTGCTGTTTTCGTTGAGCAGCTTGTCGTATTTGCCGGTGGATTCGCCATCCCCGACGATTTCCTCCTGTTCGAGGTCGTCGTTCAGTTCTTCCGGTGTCGTGTCCATTTCTTCCATATGTTATGCTCTGTCTGTAATTTCAATTTTATGTGCCGCAAAATTCCGTTCCGGAGGATCCTCCGTCAGAATTCATAGCCGAACTTTTTGAGTTCCCTCTTGTTTTCCCTCCAGTCCGGATCCACCTTCACGAACAGCCTCAGGAAAATCTTTTTCTGGAAAAAATCCTCCATGTCTATTCTTGCCTGTGTCCCTACCTTCTTGAGGGCAAGTCCTCCTTTCCCGATCAGGATGCCTTTCTGGGATTCCCTCATGACGTAGATGACGGCCCCGATGTCGTATCTGTCATGCCCTTCCTTGAATTCTTCCACCGACACTTCGCAACTGTACGGGATTTCCTGGCTGTAGTTCAGGAAAATCTTTTCCCGGATGATTTCGGATGCGAAGAACCTGAGGTTCTTGTCCGTGAACGTGTCCTTGTCGTACCATGCGGGTGCCTCAGGCAGATTCTCCACAATCGCGTCGAAAATGCTTTCAAGATTGAATCTTTCAAGGGCGGACGCCGGAAAGATCTGAGCCTTGGGGAGTCTGGATCTCCAGTACTCCATCAGTTCCATGACCTTTTCCTGCGTGCTGATGTCTATCTTGTTTATCACGAGAATTACAGGACATGAGATGTCCTGCAATTTCGTGACGTAATCATCGTTCTTGTCGCTCTTCTCGACCACATCCGTGATGTACAGGATGATGTCAGCGTCTCCGATTGCGGCATCCACGAAATCCATCATGTTCTTCTGCAGCCGATAGTTCGGCTTGAGGATTCCGGGAGTGTCGGAATAGACTATCTGGTAGTTCTCCCCGTTGACGATGCCCATTATCCTGTGCCTCGTAGTCTGGGCCTTCGCCGTCACAATAGACAGTTTTTCGCCCACGAGTGCGTTCATGAGAGTGGATTTGCCGACATTCGGGTTACCTATGATGTTGACGAATCCGGAGCGGTGTTTCTTGTTTTCTGCCATGCCGGAATGCCGTTAGTTGTAGGCTCCCATCTTGAGGATGTTGATTTCCCCTTCAGTGAGGAATCTCCAGTGTCCCCTTTTCAGGTTCTTCTTGGTGAGCCCGGCGAAATATACCCTGTCCAGGGCCTTCACTTCATAGCCGAGGGATTCGAATATCCTCCTGACTATCCTGTTCTTGCCCGAGTGGATTTCTATGCCGAGTTTCCTGTGGTCGTTTTCGTCGATGTATTCCAGTTCGTCGGCGGAAATTTCGCCGTCGGTAAGGGTCACTCCCGACAGTATCTTTTCGTAATCCTCCTGCGCCAATTTGTTGTTGAGGGTTACCTGGTAGATTTTCTTCTTGTTGTAGGACGGATGCGTCAGCTTTTCTGCTATCTCCCCGTCATTGGTGAACATGAGTACTCCCGTCGTGTTCTTGTCGAGCCTTCCTACCGGAAACACCCTTGACTTGCATCCTTTGATGAGGTCCATGACCGTCTTGTCGGCGTGAGGGTCTCCTGCCGTGGTCACAAAACCTTTCGGCTTGTTCATGACAATGTAGACCTTTTCTTCTCCCTTGAGCCGTTCCCCGTTGAACCTTACGTCGTCGGTGTTGATGTTCACCTTGGTGCCGAGTTCCGTGACAACCTGCCCGTTCACCGTCACTACGCCGGCAAGAATATAGTTGTCGGCCTCCCTGCGGGAGCATATCCCCGAATTGGAAATGAAGCGGTTGAGCCTTACGATTTCCTTTACAGGGATTGAAACCATGTCGTTGTCGGAATATGCATACGAATCATTCTGCTGTTTCCGCAGTATCATCTTGTTGATTCCGCTGTCGGCTGCAGGTCTTGCCGGACGGTTGTTCGCAGGTTTCTGGGTGTTCCTGTTCTTCTTCACGAAGCCCTGCTGTCTCCTGTCTCCATAGCCGCGGCCGCGCTGTTCTCCGAAATTCCTTTCTCCGTAGCCGGAATTGCGCTGGTCGTTATAGCCTCTCTCTCCGTAGTTCCCGTTTCCATAGTTCCCGCTTCCATAGTTCCTTTCTCCGTAGCCTGAGTTCCTCTGTTCTCCGTAGCCTCTGTTCCCGTATCCGGAATTTCTGCGGTCTCCGTAACTGCTGTTGCCATGGCTCCTGTCCCCGAATGACTGCCGTCTGTCGTTGCGGTTTCCGCCGAATGACTGCCGTCTGTCTCCGTAAGAATTCCTTTCGCCGTAGTTGTTGCGCTCTCCGTAGGAATTTCTGTTCCCATAACCGGAATTGCGTTCCCTGTAGGAATTGCGTTCGCCGTATGAGTTTCTTTCTCCGAACGAAGAATTCCTTTCTTCATAGATGTTCACTCTCTCGCTGTACATCTTTCCGTTCCCTTCAGCAGGAGCGTAAGATGCAGATGTGCTTTTTCTTGTGATTCTCGGCCTCTTGCCGAATTCTTTGCCTGTTGGGCGAGCCTTGTCGCCATTGTTGTTGTAATCCATTCTTTGTGCCTCCCGGCAATTTAATGTAAATAATAATATAATATGTATAAGTCCTGTGCACGGACTTTCAGTTCGTAATGCTGAACTTGTATGTTATCGTTCCGGACTGTTGTACCGGAGCATTTGCGTCCATGTTGAAATATGTTTCCATCGCAGCCTTTCTTGCCGCTGCCCACAATGACGGGTCGGAAGCCGTCGTGCCCGCTCCTCCCGGAGTTGCGCTGATTACCTTTCCGTTCCGGTCCACCACTATGTCCACCACAACAATCCCGTCTTCCTGTACGGAATACGTCGGTTTCGGTATTGTTCCGACTGTTGTCCTGCCTTTTACCTTGGCTTCAGGCATGCCTGTCGTCTTGCCGGTGACAGTGTTTCCCTGCGGATGTCCCGCCTTCAGGGCGTCGCTCGGGACAGATGCCGTCTGCGGGGCGAGCGTGTCCTTGTCGGACTTGTTGTCAGGTGCCTTGAACAGCGCCCTTCTGTCTATCTCCTTTTTTCTCGGAGGTTCAGGCACTTCCACGTCCCCGAAGTCTCCCAGCGTCGATTCCGGCGCTTCGTTCGGCTTTGTGCCCGTCATGTCGGCCTGCGCCAGTTGCACAAGTTCGTCTTCCGGACTCGTGACCTCGGCCCGAGGCTGAGTGCCGTCCATCTGCTGGACCGGCTTTTCGTATTCGTCCTCGACGAATTCTATCAGCAGGTTTTCCGTTTCTGGAGGAGGCGGATAGAGATAGTACAGTCCCGCCTTCAGCCCGAACACCACAAGGAATGCGTGCACGCCTACCACAAGGATGATGCCAATCAACCTTGCCTTCTTTTCCTGCGAGCGTCTTTCCTGTTTGTACGGTTCGAGCATTTCTTCGTTATTCCGGCGATGTCGCCATTATTACCTTATAGTGATTTCTTTTCGCTATGTTCATTATCTGCACTACTTCCTTTATCGGAACGGTCTCGTCGGCATAGATAGAAAATGTAGGATCCGGCTCCGATACCAGCAGCGTGTTGAGCTGTCCTTCGATTTCGTCGAATCTTACCGGATTCCGGTCTCCGTTGATGTGGTAGGAGAATGTATCCGTATCGGTGTAATGCTTGATCGAGACGCTGACCGTAGCCTTTGCGGAAACCTGTCCCGTACTTTTCGGCAGCAGGAGCTTGAGGGCGTTCGGGTTAATGAGGGTGGACGTCACGAGGAAGAAAATGAGCAGAAGGAACACGATGTCCGTCATGGACGACATCGAGAACGACGGCTCCACTTTTGTATTTCTCTTGATTGCCATTGCCCTGAAGCGTTAGTTGTTGCCTGCTTCTTCCTGGTGTGCGGACGGATCTGCGGATTCCGCCGGTTCGAGAAGAAGGTCCATAAAGTCGATCGTGGTGCTCTCCATCATGAATACGAGGTCCGAAATCCGTGATGTGAGATAGTTGTATCCGAAATAGGCGAGGATTCCGACTATCAGACCGCCCACGGTAGTCACCATTGCCGTGTATATGCCGCCGGAGAGCATTGTGATGTCAATGTTGCTTCCGGCCTGTGCCATCTGGAAGAAAGCCTGTATCATACCCATTACGGTACCGAGAAACCCTATCATCGGGGCGCCGCCGGCTACGGTGGCAAGCATCGGCAGTCCTTTTTCCAGCCGTGCCACTTCAACGTTGCCCATGTTCTCGACTGCGGTCTGGATGTCCTGCAGCGGCCGGCCCATACGTTCGATACCTTTTTCTACAAGTCTGGCGATAGGGGAGTCGTATTTTTGGCACAACCCTACTGCTGACCTTATCTTGCCGTCGTGTATCAGGTCGTGTATGTCTTTCATGAAATTCTTGTCGATATCCGCTGCCTTGCGTATCATCCACCATTTTTTCCCGAAAATGTAGATGGCGATGATTGACAGAGCCAGGAGCACCAGCATTAGCCATCCTCCCTTTACCGCCATGTCGAACAGTGACATTTTCATGACTTCCTGCTGCGGAATCGCCTCGACTGCGCCTTCGAGTTCCCCGGCGACTTGTAAAAGATTGAGCATCATAATTTTATTGACTGTAAATAAAACAACCGCCTGCGTAGGCAACAAACAAACTGCAAAATTAGGTAAAATCTTTGATTTTATGAAAATTTCTTTGCGGCAGATATGCTTCCTGCCTTATTATTCTGCCCGGCCGGCCATGTCCGGAGGATATCCGACCCCGCACAGGAAAAGCGCATTTCCGGGCACTGACTGCCCGGCATCACCCCTCGTTCCGATCATGAGCAGGCTCTCCATCGATTCTGGGGAACGCTTGCCCCGTCCGACATCCACAAGCGTCCCGACTATGGCCCTTACCATGTTCCTCAGGAATCTGTCTGCCCTTATCCTGAACACGAGATAGTCTCCTTCTGAGTACGGATAGCCCATCAGGGAAACGTGGACCGGCATATATGTTTCCCATCGGGCCTCATATATGGTGCATATCGAGGTGAGGTTGTTGCCTCCGGCCTTTTCGAAGCACCGGAAATCATGTGTTCCGAGCAGGCTTGCGGCGGCTTCGTTCATTTTTGCCATGTCTAGTCCGTATCTGCACCACCAGGAGAAATTCTCCACGAACGGATCCTTCGCTTTGTGCAGAAAGTACTTGTATTCCCTGAATGTGGCGGAGAACCGTGCGTGGAAATCTTCCTCGGTCTCCGTTATCCTGTGGAGGCAGATTTTTTTTGGCAAGATGGCATTTATTTTGTAGGCGATTTTGTCCGCATCGGGAATGGCATCTCCGGGGCAGTCAAAATGAGCCACATAATTTATGGCATTGACTCCTGAGTCGGTACGTCCGGCGCCGGTGACTTCGACTCTTTCCCCCAATGCAGTGGAGAGGGCGTCCTGCAGCAGTTGCTGAATGGTCATTCCATTGTTTTGAATTTGCCATCCGGAGTATCCGGAGCCGTTGTATGACAATATTGCGCAATATCGTTTCATGCGGGTTCGGGTTGAAGTTATGACTGAAATTTTGCGTAAGGCGGTGCCGCGCGCCGTTTTACGAAAAAGATAGTACAAATATAAACAGATCTTATGGATAATGTCAATATCAAAGAATTGAATGACCGCATTCAGCAGGAGAGTGCATTCGTGGACATTCTGACCATGGAAATGAACAAGGTGATTGTGGGGCAGAAACATCTTGTGGAAAATCTCCTTATCGGGCTTCTTGCCAACGGGCACATCCTGCTCGAAGGTATGCCCGGACTTGCCAAGACACTTGCAATCAATACTCTTGCCTCGGCAATTGATGCGAAGTTCAGCAGAATACAGTTTACTCCGGACCTGCTCCCGGCCGATGTGACAGGAACCCTTATCTATTCCCAGAAAAGCGAGCAGTTCCAGATTCGCAAAGGCCCGATTTTCGCCAACTTCGTCCTCGCTGATGAAATCAACAGGTCTCCGGCCAAGGTACAGTCGGCATTGCTTGAGGCCATGCAGGAAAGGCAGGTGACAATCGGGGACGAGACTTTCAGGCTTCCGGAACCGTTCCTGGTCATGGCCACTCAGAACCCGGTGGAGCAGGAAGGGACATATCCTCTTCCGGAGGCGCAGGTGGACAGGTTCATGCTCAAGGTTGTGGTCACCTATCCCAAAAAGGAGGAAGAGAAACTTATCGTCCGGATGAACAATTCCGGGGAATTCCCGAAAGCCTCTCCGGTAATGAAGCCGGAAGACATCGTGCGGGCCCGCCAGGTGGTGAGGGACGTCTACATGGACGAGAAGATAGAGCGTTATATCGTGGATATCGTATATGCGACGAGAACCCCCGGGGACTACGGACTCGGCAAGCTTTCCGGTCTGATATCCTATGGGGCATCACCCCGCGCAAGCATTTCGCTTTCGATGGCGTCCAAGGCATACGCATTCATAAAGAGAAGGGGATATGTCATTCCGGAAGACGTGAGAGCCGTATGCAATGAAGTGCTCAGGCACAGGATCGGGCTTACTTACGAGGCTGAGGCGGAGAATGTTTCCACGGAAAATATCATAGCAGACATAATCAACGCAGTTGAGGTTCCATAGCGGAGGGGTCCATGATGGAAAGCAAAAATCCCAATGACCTTCTCAAAAAGGTCAGGAAAATAGAAATCAGGACAAGGGCCCTTTCCCATCAGATTTTTGCAGGAGAGTACCATTCCGCGTTCAAGGGACGCGGAATGACTTTCAGCGAAGTGCGCGAATACCAGTACGGCGATGACGTGCGCAACATGGACTGGAATGTGACGGCAAGGCTGCGTTCCCCGTATGTGAAGGTCTTTGAGGAAGAGAGGGAGATGACCGTCGTGCTTCTGATAGACATCAGCCGTTCCGGACTTTTCGGTACTGCCGGGCAGAACAAGAGGGACATGATAGCTGAAATAGCTGCAGTCCTCTCGTTCTCCGCCCTCATCAACAACGACAAGGTCGGGGCGATGTTCTTCAGCGACAGAGTCGAGAAATTCATACCTCCGAAAAAGGGGAGGAGCCATCTTCTCCATATAATAAGGGAGATACTCGAATTCCAGCCGGAACACAACGGCACGGACATAGGAGAAGCCCTCAGGTACCTTACGAATGCCCTGAAGAAGAGGTGTACCGCATTCCTCCTTTCAGACATGCTGGATGTGGATGCCAACGGGGCTCCGCTTTATGAGGATGCTCTCAAGGTTGCCGTGAACAGGCATGACCTTTCCGTCATTGCTGTCCATGACCCGAGGGAGAGGACACTTCCCGACATCGGTTTCGTGCATGTGAAGGATTCCGAGACCATGAAGGCGGCGTGGGTGAACACTTCCGACCGCAAGATGCGGAATGAATATGAAAAATGGTTTGCCGGTGCGACGGCGGAAGCCTCGAGGCTTTTTCTCAAATACAAGGTGGACAGCGTGGACATATCCACTGACAGCGATTATGTGAAAGGTCTTATGGCATTTTTCAAAAAGAGATGATTTATATGCGATTGTTCTTGAATACGGTTTTGTCCGGAGTGTTTGCGCTCTCTGCATTTTCCGCTTCTGCGGAGACTGCGGACGGTAGTGCTGCCGGAAGGGAGGCCTTTCTCGAACCCCTGCAGGAGAGGGATTCGGTGCTCATTGCCGACCAGTTGAGGTATGGCTTCGAACTGGGAGAGGTCAAGGCGGGCACGGACATTCTGCTCCCTGACTGGAGTGAAGGTTTCTGCGATGGCGTTGAGATAGTCGCCCCGTGGAAACTGGATACCGTAAAGGTGCTGAAGGGTAAGAAGAAGGCTCCTGAAGTGATGGCGATAAGGGGCAGCGTCACGATTTCCTCATTCGACGAGGGAGAATATGAACTGCCTCCGATACATGTCGTCAGAAGGTCTCCGGAGGGTGCGGTGGACACGCTGGAATTTGCGGCGCGCATGCTTTCAGTCAAGACCATTCCGGTGGACACTGCTGGATATGAGATGCACGACATAAAGGGGCAGATACAGTATCCGATAGAATTCAAGGAAGTGATGCCGTATATTGGAGGAGGCCTGCTTCTCGCTGCAATAATATTCCTTGCGGTATGGCTGACCCGAAGATATTTCGGGAAGAAGTCGGGAGCGGCTGCAGGCAGTGAGCCGGCCCACATAGTGGCGTTGAG
This sequence comes from uncultured Bacteroidales bacterium, assembly GCA_944326375.1. GTDB lineage: Bacteria > Bacteroidota > Bacteroidia > Bacteroidales > UBA932 > Cryptobacteroides. The sequence goes on from CALVDU010000144.1 coordinate 8,820, forward strand.
GAAACTGGATTCTTTCAGGGGAGAAAAATACTGGGCGCCTGAAAAGCAGAAACTCTTTTATTCGGGCGTCACAGATGCCCTCAGGGAATATCTTTCCGCAAGATACGGTGTGACCGCAATGGAGAAGACTACCAAGGAAATCTTCGACGAACTGAAAGGCAAGGAAGTGCCCGAGGATCTTTACGGGGAACTGAAGACCCTGTTCGAGAGGGCGGACTTCGTCAAGTTTGCAAAATATGTTGCCAGCAACGAGGAGAACGCTTCCGTGCTTCCGCTTGCGGTCAGGTTCGTGACGATGACTTATCAGGAAGTGCTGGAATCCGAATCTGAACAGGCTGAAAAACAGCCTGAAGAAGTGTCTAAGGAGGGCTGACCATGTTTTTCGAGTATCCGAAACTGTTATGGCTTGAGATAGTGCCTTTCCTTCTTATCCTGCACTACATCTATCTCGAACTGAAGGAACGCAGACCTCATGTGAGGGTCTCCACGATAGTGCCGTGGACAAGAAGCGGAATGTCTTTCCTTGCGGTGCTGCGGCATGTCCCGTTTGTGTTGAGGACTCTTGCCCTCGTCATGATAATTCTGGCTGTCGCACGTCCCAGGACTTCAGGTCAGGTCGAAAAGGTGGATTCCGAAGGTATTGACATCATGCTTGCCATGGATGTCTCCACGAGTATGCTGGCCAGGGATTTCAACCCCGACAGGCTCAGTGCGGCAAAGGATATAGCGATAGAGTTCATAGCACAGCGTCCTTACGACAGGATAGGCATAGTGGTCTTTGCCGGGGAGAGTTTCACGCAGTGCCCGATGACCACCGACCGGGCCACTCTCATAAATCTGATGAAGGAAGTGCAGACCGACCTGATTGAGGACGGTACGGCAATCGGAAACGGACTGGCTACGGCTGTGGCAAGGATGAAGGATTCCGATGCCAAGAGCCGTGTGGTCATTCTGCTTACGGACGGGGTGAACAACAGGGGAGAGATTACTCCCCAGATGGCTGCTGAGATAGCCAAGACGTACGGGGTGAGGGTATATACGATAGGCGTCGGGGCCATGGGCATGGCACCCTATCCGGTAATGACCCCGTGGGGAGTTGACATACAGAACGTTCCGGTGGAGATAGACGAGGATCTTCTCACGGAGATTGCCAACACGACGGGCGGCCGCTATTTCAGGGCGACGGACAATACCAAGCTGATGGAAATATACGGCGAAATCAACAAGATGGAGAAGGTCCGCACGACTGTGGACAGTTTCCCGGTATATACGGAACTTTTCTCCCGCTATGCTTTCGTCGCATTGCTTGCCCTCCTGCTGGAATTTATACTTAGAGTCTTTGTTTTGAGACGATTGCCATAATTCGTATATAACATGATTTATTTTGCTCAGGCACATTATCTTTTGCTGCTGTTCCTTATACCGCTGTTCTTTCTGGCATACGCACTCATGCGTCATTTCAGGAAGCGCAGACTCGCAAAGTTCGGTGACAGCAGGCTGGTAAGGGAACTGATGCCGTCCGCCTCATCCGCAAAAGGCTGGGTCAGGCTTTCCCTGTTTGCCCTTGCATTCTTTTTCTTTACGATAGGCCTTTCCAGACCGCAGATCGGAGCCAAATTAAAGGAGAGGAACACGAAAGGGGTGGAAATAATGATCGCCCTCGACGTTTCCAATTCCATGATGGCAGAGGACTATTCTCCGAACCGTCTGGAGCGTGCCAAACTGGCGATTTCGAGCCTTGTGGACAAACTCAGGGATGACAGGATAGGTCTCGTGGTATTTGCCGGGACGTCTTTTGTCCAGTTGCCGGTCACGACTGACTATGCCTCGGCAAAGATGTTCCTCAACAGCATCAGCACGGAGTCCGTTCCTGTCCAGGGGACGGCCATAGGCGACGCCATTTCCACCTGTATCCGCAGTTTCAGCGCACAGAGCGAGAAGAGCCGTGCAATCATCCTCATCACGGACGGCGAAAACCATGAGGATGATCCTGTAGCGGCGGCAAAGCAGGCAGCCGAAATGGGAATCAGGGTCTATACGATAGGGGTCGGCTCTCCGGAAGGCAAACCGATACCGATGAACGGGGAACTGATAAAGGACAAGGACGGGAACATAGTCGTGTCGAGGCTTGACGAAGCTGTCCTCAGGGATGTGGCTTCTGCCGGAGGCGGAACTTACGTCAGGGCGGGGAAGAGCGAGTTCGGACTGTCCCCGATAGTGGATGACATCAAGAAGATGGACGAAGAAATGTTCAATTCCGTTGTTTTCGAGGAATTCGACGAACAGTACATGTACTTTTTTGCGATTGCGCTTGTGCTTCTCGTGATAGAGATGCTCATCGGCGAGCGCAAGGCAACATTCAAACTTTGATCGGATATGGGAAAGTTCAGAAACATACTTTTGCTGTCTTTGTCAATGATTCTTGCGGCAGTTTCCATGTATGCGCAGGAGTCGGACAAGAGAGATGTCAGGCGCGGAAACCGCAAATTCGGCGACGGAGACTTCAGGGAATCCGTCGTGGATTATCAGAAGGCGCTTCTGCGGGATTCGACTTCGTTCGCCGCATCCTATAATATGGCAAACGCTCTTTATCGTCTCGACAATGCTGCCGAGGGAAAGAAAATTCTGGACACGCTTGCGTCAGTGGCTCCGGCTTCGGAATATGCTTCGGATTATTACTACAATCTCGGCAACATGGCTCTTGCGGAGAAAAATTATCAGGAAGCAGTCGATGCCTATAAGCAGTCGCTCCTGAGGAATCCGGGTGATGTGGATGCAAAGGAAAACTACATCTACGCCAAGAAGAAACTGGAGGACCAGCAGAATCAGCAGAACCAGGACCAGCAGGATCAGAACCAGAATCAGGATCAGCAGGGACAGAATGACCAGGATCAGAATCAGGACAAGGACAATCAGGACAAGAATAAGGACGGGGACAACAACCAGGATCAGCAAAATCCGGGGCAACAGCCTCAGAACCAGGGCCAGCAGCCGCAGCAGCAACCGCAACAAGGCCAGCCGAAGATTTCAAAGCAGGCTGCCCAGCAGATGATAAATGCGATGCTTGCAAAGGAGAAGGAGACGCAGGACAAGGTAAAGAAGGAAAAGGCTGCGGTGATGCAGTCCCGTCAGAAAGAAAAAAATTGGTAACATAAGGAAGACCGGAGATGAAGAAATTATTGTTGACATTTATAGTAATGCTTCAGGCATTGGTGTCGTATGCACAGCTTGAGGTTGAGGCGCCGGAGGTGGTCTCGCTTGACGAGCAGTTCAAGGTGTCTTTCGTATATCAGGGCGAAAATTCCCCGTCTGATTTCTCCTGGGACAACGGGCAGGATTTCCAGCTCGTGTGGGGACCACAGCAGGGACATGCCACAAGCGTGCAGATAATCAACGGCAAAAGGACGAAGTCATCCCAGCATTCCTATACGTATGTGCTGAAGCCGTTGCGTACAGGTACATTCACCATCCCGTCTGCGACGATTACCGTCAAGGGAAAGGAATACAAGTCATCTCCGGTTTCAATCACCGTGGTCTCGCAGGGGGCGAATGCACAGCCCCAGTCTCCATCCGGCGGCAATACTGGCACAGCCTCGGACATTTCTTCCGAGGACATCTTCCTCCGAATGACTTTTGACAAGACCTCAGCCGTTGTAGGCGAGCCGATTACGGCTACGCTCAAACTTTATCAGAGGGTCAACCTCGCAGGTTTTGAGGATGCAAGGTTCCCTTCATTCAACGGATTCTGGAATCAGGAGGTGGAAGCTCCTACCAACATCGAATTCAGAAGGGAAAGTTATGATGACAAGATATACAATGTGGCTCTTCTGCGCAAATATGTGCTTGTGCCGCAGCAGGCAGGCACGCTTAAAGTTGATCCCGCAGAATTGGTCTGCCTCGTGAACATCAAGACCGTTTCTACAGGAAGCGTGAGCATTTTCGACGAATTTTTTGACGATTACAGGACCATAAGAAAACGGGTCACGACACCTTCATATAATATAAGGGTGTCAGCTCTCCCTTCAGGTGCGCCGGCATCATTCAAGGGTGGAGTCGGGCAATTGTCCATAAAGGCGGAACTCAGCAAGGATTCGCTTGTGACACATGAGGCCGCATCCTTGATTGTCACTGTGTCGGGCAGGGGCAATATCTCCCTTCTTGAGGAACCTGACGTGGTTTTCCCTCCTGATTTCGAAGTCTATGACACGAAAGTGTCAGAAAAGACGGACAAGGCGAGCGGCGGAACCGTAGGCAGCAAGACATACGAGTTTCCTTTCATTCCGAGAAGTTACGGGGATTTTGCCATTTCTCCGATAAAATACAGTTACTATGATGTCAAATCCGGAAAATATGTTACTCTGGAGACGTCTCCGATAAGGTTTTCCGTTGCCAAGGGCGATGATGCGGAATACGCTTCATCGGGAACTGCCGCTCCTGCCGGGGTTAACCGTCAGGGTGTAAAGAACCTGAACCAGGATGTGCGCTTCATCAACGTGAAATCCCCGAACCTTGCGGCCAAGGGACATTTCTTCGTCGGGTCCTTCCTTTTCTGGGGACTTGCTGGACTGGTGGCGCTGCTTGCCCTGATTCTCTGGTTCCTGTTGCGCAGCATAGCGGCAAGACGTGCGGACGTGGTCGGAACGAAGACTCGAAAGGCTGTGAAAATGGCAAAGAAACGTCTGAACAAGGCTGATGAATATCTGAAACAGAATATCGCTTCGGCATTCTATGAGGAACTCCACAAGGCCATCATGGGCTATGTGGCCGACAAACTGAACATAGCGGCCGCAGACCTTTCAAAAGACAGGATAATGCAGTCCCTCTCCGAGTGCGGTGTGGACAGTTCCCTCGTGGAAAGGCTGCTGGAACTCGTTGACGCCTGCGAATTTGCACGCTATTCTCCGGATTCCGGAAATGAGGCCATGGCTGAACATTACAGACAGGCTGAAGACTTGATTTCTTCTATAGATTCCAATATGAAAAACAGGAAAAAGACTGCAGGTGCAGCGGCAGGCTTGGTCATTCTGCTGGCGATGCTGGTGCCGACAGGAATGTCGGCAGCCGCTGACCCTTATGTGGACTCGTTGTGGAACAAGGCGAATGCCGCCTATACCGACGGTATGTGGACTGATGCCGCCGCTCTGTACAAGTCCATAGAGGAACTGGGGCTGGAGTCCGCCCCGCTGTACTGCAACATGGGAAATTCCTATTTCAAGGCAAAGGACTACACTCTTGCAATCGTGTATTATGAGAGGGCATTGAAGATTGACCCGTCGTATTCCGATGCAAAATACAATCTGCAGATAGTGTCTGACTTTGTGCAGGACAGGATAGAGCCGGTGCCGGAATTCATATTGAAGACCTGGACCCGCTCCCTGTGCTATTCTCTGGATTCGGACACATGGGCTGTGCTGGGACTGGTGTTCCTTGTTCTTGTTGCCGCTGCAGTGCTCCTTTTTGTGTTGTCCCCGTCATTGGCGGCAAGACGCTCCGGGTTCTTCTGCGGGATTGTCTTCCTGTTGTTCTCGGTTTTTTCCGTCACGTTCTCATTCTGGCAGAAAGGTGATTATATGCGTATGGACGAGGCGGTAATCATGGCACCTGTCATATCGGTGAAAAGTTCTCCGTCTTCCGAGACCTCTACCGACCTTTTCATCCTGCATGAAGGGACCAAGGTAAGGATAATCGATGAAGTGGGGGACTGGAGGAATATTGAACTGGCTGACGGGCGTCAGGGCTGGATGCGGTCGCAGGACATGGAAGTGATTTGAGCATTTATAATAATGAAAAGGGAGGTGGCTGCATCGCATTGCTAGCAAACGCAATGCTTATTGCAGCCACCTCCCTTTTACAATGCCCGAGGCTTCCTGTCGCTGCTGTTAAAGGAAGTGCAATGCTTAATAGCGGTTCAGGGGCATTCCGCTCATCTTCATGCGGACCTGTTTCCTTACGGATGCAAGGACTTCTTCATGTTCTTCCTTGCCTTCCTCGGATTTTCCTGAAACATAGCCGATATGTGCTGCCGCGCTTGTGAGCACGGTGTCGATCAGACCTACGACGAAGCCCATGCCCTTTTCCCTTCGCCCTCTGGACGTGATTGCCGGTGTGCCGACCCTGATTCCTGAAGTCTGGAACGGTGACCTCGTGTCGAACGGAACCATGTTCTTGTTTATCGTGATGTCAGCCTTGACGAGTTCCCTTTCCGCCATCTTGCCCGTCAGGTCGGCGAATTTCGTGCGCAGGTCAATCAGCATCAGATGATTGTCGGTACCGCCGGACACCACCTTGTAGCCCCTTTCGGTAAATGCTTCCGACATGGCCTGTGCATTGGCTATCACCTGTTTCTGATATTCCTTGAATTCCGGCTGGAGTGCCTCGTAGAATGACACGGCCTTTGCGGCGATGCAGTGCTCCAACGGGCCGCCCTGAACTCCGGGGAACACGCTTGAATTCAGAATCTGCGACATCTTCTTTATGACACCCTTAGGGGTGGTGAGTCCCCATGGATTGTCGAAGTCCTTGCCCATGAGGATGATGCCTCCCCTCGGACCGCGCAGGGTCTTGTGTGTGGTGGATGTTACTATATGGGCATATTTTACCGGATTGCTAAGAAGACCGGCGGCGATGAGTCCTGCGGTGTGAGCCATGTCAACCATGAAGATTGCGCCTACCTTGTCGGCAATCTCCCGCATCCTGCTCCAGTCCCATTCCCTTGAATATGCCGAGGCGCCTCCAATTATGAGTTTTGGCTTGTATTCGAGGGCGAGCTTTTCCATCTGGTCGTAATTTACCATGCCGGTAACTTCGTCCAGCCCGTATGAAACTGCATGGTACAGGATTCCGGACATGTTTACCGGAGAACCGTGAGTAAGGTGTCCCCCGTGTGCGAGGTCAAGGCCCATGGATGTGTCGCCCGGTTTCAGGCATGCCATCATTACCGCCATGTTGGCCTGTGCTCCGGAATGGGGCTGCACATTGGCATATTCGGCTTCAAACAGCGTGCAAAGCCTGTCGATTGCAGTCTGCTCTATCTGATCGACGATTTCGCATCCTCCGTAATATCTCGCTCCAGGATAGCCTTCGGCGTATTTGTTCGTGCAGACAGAACCGAGCGCAGCCAGAACCTGTGCGCTGACATAGTTTTCCGAGGCGATCAGTTCGATGCCTGTCGTCTGTCTTTCTTCCTCTTTCTTGATCAGATTGAAAATCTGCAAATCCTGCTTCATAATGACGGTTAAAATTTTTTGTTATCCGACAAATTTACGCAAATTTTGTTTTTTGGCTAACTTTGCGTCCATAACTTTTAAGTTTTTTTGCGGAGCGGAGATGTCGGACAGGAAATTATTGAACGTCGAACTCGGCAGAATGTCTGTCGAGGAATACAAAAAAGCCCCGGAATCGGGGCTTGTGGTAGTCTTGGACAATATAAGGAGTGCGCATAATGTCGGGTCTGCATTCAGGTCGTGCGACGCCTTCAAGGTGGACCGCCTGTACCTGTGCGGCATCTGTGCCGTCCCTCCTTCAGCAGAAGTCCACAAGTCCGCCATTGGGGCGGAATTCAGCGTGGACTGGACATACTCGGCAGAAACATTGCCTGTCATACGGAAACTCAAGTCAGAGGGCTACATTGTCGTGAGCGTGGAGCAGACGGTCAATTCCGTATCGCTTGACGGTTTCGTGCCGTCTGCCGGGGAGAAATACGCTCTCGTGTTCGGAAATGAAGTGTCAGGAGTCGCACAGGATGTGGTGGACGAGTCCGATTTCGCGTTGGAAATACCGCAGTACGGCACCAAACACTCCCTCAATGTCTCAGTTTCCGTCGGAATAATCCTTTGGGCTGTCCACAGACGTTGAGCAGTTTTCAGTCGATGCTTACGAGTCTGTAATTCTTTGTCCCGAGACCGATTTTTTCTGCATAGTCAACGGTATGGCGTCCGTTGCGGCTGTCGATGCGTTCGATGAGCGGGCGGTTGTCGTTGCCGTCGGTCGGGGTCATGTTATAGACCTGGTCCAGACAAGCCTGGTCAAGAGCCACAGGATCCAGAGATGCGAAGATGCCGATGTCGTGCATTTCAGGGTCGTCCGGATGCGAATCGCAGTCACAGTCAACGGAAAGGTTGTTCATCACGTTGATGTAGATGATGTTGTCTCCGAAATAGTCTGCTACTCCCTGGGCTGCTGCTGCCATTGATTCGAGAAAACCGTCCTGGTCATCCACGTGTCCCCAGAGTTCATCGACTTTCGATGTGACTCCGGCCGTATGGATGTATGCCTTGCCGTTGGCGGAAGCCACTCCTATTGACTGGTTCTTGATGACGCCGCCGAATCCGGCCATTGCGTGTCCTTTGAAGTGGGCGAGGTTGATCATGAAGTCATAATTCTTCAGATGCGTTCCCACGATGTCGTATTTTATGTGTGTCGTGTCCTTTACGGGGATGTTGAATTCGCCTTCGGAATCCATTATGTCAACGTCGGCTATGTCGAAGAATCCGTGTTCCCTGGCAGCCCGGATATGGTCTTCGGTGTTGGAGCGTCTTCCGCCGTATGCGGTGTTGCATTCCACTATTGTGCCGCCGACTTTCTGAACGAGATCCTTGATGAGTGACGGCTGGAGGAAATTATGGCCTCCCGGCTCTCCTGTGCTGATTTTTACGGCTACCTTTCCTTCTGCCGGACGTCCGAGGGCCTCGTAAATTTTCACGAGGGACTCCGGTGAAATTTCTTCAGTCATATAAACTACTGACTGCTTGGCCTCGTCGGCGCTGTTCTGGCCGGAGCATGACACTGCAAGCCCCAGGACCATGAGTGAGAATAAAACCCTTTTCATTATAGGCAAATTTTTGATGATGCAAAATTATGATCAAAATCTCATGTGCCGCATATACAAATTACCGGAATTTTTACCATGATTACTGTCCGATAAGGAATGTGAATCGATTTGATGTTGTAGATTTCGTGCTCATTATGCGATTTTGTCAATATTTTAAGTATTTTTGCGGCCTTGATTCATTACGCTTGTTTGATTTATGGACAGAAAACAGCGCACAGTAACTTTTATGGTCCTGGCATGGGCTGCAGTCATTGCACTCCTGTCGGGGTGCCGGAAATCCGAATATGATGCGATCCGGCAGGATGACTGGTATGTCGACTTCGTATTTACGCGTGACATGCAATATTCAAAGGCGGAAATGGGGGAGGACGGCAGCGGTTTTTTCAGCGAAGGAGACAAGATCGGGCTGCACATCTACGGGAATCCGACCAGGCATGTCGTATTGACCATGTCCGAAGGGCAATGGATTCCGAAACTGAAGAAGAGCGATCTCGGTTCGGGTGTGGCCCGTCTTTCGGCCTATTATCCGGCAAGGGAGGATGTCAGTCCCGAATCCAACATGCATGTCCACAAAGTGGATACTGACCAGGACGGAGAGGGATATGGAAATTCCGATCTTCTATGGAGCCACAGCGAAATAAATCTGGATGACATGTCCGGAAGCAGGATTGAAATGCCGTTTGCTCATGGCATGCACCGGCTGCTCATCAATATATCCGTTACGGAAGGTTCTCTTCCTCAGGACTTGACAGTAAAGGTCATAAACGATACGGAAGGGTCATTTTCCTTGTATGGCGGTTTTGTGAATGACCCTGCGGGAACGCTTGAACGGATAAGTCCAAGGAAACTTTCAGAGGACGGGAAGTTTTCCGCCATATTGTTTCCGAGTGACCTGAAGGAATATTCGGACGGATGGGTGGAGATTACTTCAGACGGCCGGACTTCCGTATATAAGGCCCCGGCGAAGATTGGCGGCAGCAGTGCTCTGGAAAGCGGTAAGGAAACCGTGCTGAATCTGCGGCTGAAGTCCGGCGGAGACATCGGAACTGATCCCGGGACTGGCTTGGAACCGGATCCTGAATATGCCGGAAGAACATGCTGGATAAATGGTGTCAAGACTCCTGACACCCCTGATTATCCACGGGACAACGAGGAGTCCGTACCGGTATACGGATTTTTGACTCCGGAGAAATTTCCGTCGGGGATATGGTTCAATGTGTCTTCCGTCATGTACCTGAACTGGCAGGAAGGATTCCGCTGGTATGACTGTGACAAGGACAATCCGGAGGAAGGGGACGGCTCCCGTCCCGGATATCAGGACAGCGACATGTGCTGGGCAGCCTCCGCATCGAACCTGCTGCACTGGTGGATGACGATGAACAAGCCGTACATAGATGCGTATGACAAGAAATACGGTTCCGATCCGTGTCCGGGGTATCCGCGCCCGTCTCCTGAATTTTCTGGTGACAAGGGCAGTGCAATTTTTGATTTTTTCAGGGAAACCTGCAGAAACAGGGGAGGCTCTGCTGCAGTAGGCATAAACTGGTTCATCAATGCTACACCGGGGATTCCTTCTTCGGATCCTTCGGTCGATGACAATTTCTGCGGATATTTCACGAAAATTTTCAAAGGCATCCCGGTGGTGACATCATACGACGGACTGCGCAAGGCGGATTTCAACATGGTAGTGAAGTCCGCTTTTGAAAACGGTCAGGGGCTCGTATTCATACGGTCCAATGAGAACAGGCCCAGCACGCATGTAATGACGCTGTGGGGAGCGGAGTTCAATGATGAGGGATATGTTTCTGCCATATATTATGTCGACAACAATGATCATTATCAGTTCGAGGTGACCGGAGGCGGCAACAATTTCCCGCATAACAGGCTGATACGCCAGGTTATCACATACAGTGAAGAAACCAGGAGGGTATTCTTGGGGGATTCAAGCGTATATCCTATAATTGCCTTGGAGGTAGTGGATCTTCGCAGGGACGTATGGCAGGCTGCGTTCCCGGAAATAGAGATTGCGGATGAATGACATTTAATCGATAGTGGTAATCATGAGAATTTTTAAATTGATTCCGGCAGCGGCCGGTATTGTATTTATGGCCATGGCTTCTTCCTGCGGCAAGGTTTCCGTCGGAGAAGGAACAGGCATGCAGGCAACGGCACGGATAAATATAAGGACGTCGATAGATGCACTTGCAAAGTCTCCGCAGTTGGATGATGACGGGAAGGGGAATTTTTCTGAAGGCGATGCCTTTACTGTCACGATATCAGGAACTGGATTCGAAAACATAAACAGGGAATACGTTACGGGTTCCACGGAACTTCTGTGGAGCGACCTCAATCTTCCGGAGCAGACGGAGGAAGTGTATTTTTCCGCCTGCTATCCGGTCCAGGATATAATGAAGGATGGCACATTTGCCTTTACGTCACCTTCGTCTGATACGGATCTTCTGCTTGCCGGAGCCGTCCGCACGGAATTTTATGCTGAAACAGCCGTCGGCCTGACTTTCAGGCATGCCCTGCATAAACTTGTGGTACGCTACAGTTCAGACGGTTCCATAACGGATGAGGAACTTTCCGGTATTTCAACTTCCGTCACGGCTCTGTCTTCCTGCATCGTGAATCAGACAAATGGAGAAATGACGGATGTTTCCGGGATGTCGGCAGCCGGAGTGAGACAGGGAGACGATGTGTCGTTTCTTATAATTCCTCAGGAAAAGGACAATGTCTCGCTGGAGGTGGCAGTCGGAAAGATGAAGCGGACATTCAGCCTGCCTGACCGGACTCAGGACGGGACTCCGGTAAACATGCTCGAGGGAGGGAAAATCCTTACCGTGCTGCTTTCGGTATCTTCAGACGGAATCAGGATTGACGGGAGCCAGATCGAAGGATGGGGGCAGCAAGGCACCGTAAGCGGAGAAATCCCTCTGTAACAATGCCCATGACCAAGAAAGTTCCATATCTCAGGTGGAGAGAGAGGCTGACTTCCGTTACTCCGGAGGACTGTGCATCACGTCCAAATACCTGTCCCGCATAATAAAGGACATTACGGGGTATACTGCGCTGGACTATATCGAAAACTATGTCGTCACGGAAGCCAAAGCAATGCTGAACTCCACCATGATGACAGTGCAGCAGATAAGCGACAGCCTGAATTTCCCGTCACAGTCAGTGTTCGGCAAATATTTCAAACATCAGTGTAGCTACCGGATTGTCGGGTATTTTGTGTGTCGCTCCCCATGTGGTGGCGTTGCAGACATGCGCATCGGCTTCATACAGCCCGTCTTCTGTTTATTCGCAGATTATCTCGACATCATCAACAATCATCTTGCTGCCGGCAGCAGCCCTGTAGGAGTTTCCTTCCTTGCTTGCGGAGAATATGACGGCAAATCTGTACAATTTTGCAGGGTCGTACTCTTTCGTATAGTCAAGGGTAAGTGTAAACTTGGTAAATTCCGCTACATTTCCGGAAGTCATTGTTTGCATTGCGACAATCTTGTCTGAAGTATAGATGTCGTTTCCGTCAAGAATTTCGCCTTCATCTTCTGATGCCACTTTATAAAGGACTGCCGCTATGGAGCATTCTAGCCACTCCTGAAGCAGGGGAAACCGTCGCATTCTCTGAAATGGTGATTGTAGGTACAAGAGCCCTCAGTGTCGTGTCATGGTAGTGCCCATTTAGTGCAATGTTTATGGATGCATGTCCGGCCTGCGCCTGACCGATTGTCGGATTGCCTGAAATTGCACTGTTGGCAGGATTTTCAGTATCAAACGTGAAAGTGAGAATTTCCGCTGCAGAAGAGCGGCTTTCCGGTTTGTCTTCGGTGCATGCTGCAATACCGAAAGAAGCAAATGAATGTGCTGAATACCGGGCCAAAAAGGTCTCGTTATAAAACAAAAAAAAGAGTGGTCAATTTTACTTGACACACTCTTTTTAGTGGGAGCAGAGGGAGTCGAACCCCCGACCCTCTGCTTGTAAGGCAGACGCTCTGAACCAACTGAGCTATGCTCCCGTTTATCGTTTCTTTTGGGCGATATCAGCGTTGGACTTCGCCTCGTCGGTCGGTCATTTACGCAAGTAAACTCCCTTCCTCCTCATTACCTCAAGAAAAAAAGTTGTTTTCTAAAGAACTTGTCCCCTTTCTTTCGTTTGGGATTGCAAAGATATGCAACTTTTTTGTGACTGCAAATTTTTTTTCATTTTTATGCGACTTTTTGCCGCACATGCCATGCAGGACGAAGCCAGAAGTGCTGAGTCGAGGCATCTGTGCGTTAAATGAGCAGCAGGATACAAGAGGTTCCGTGGAAGGGATATTTTGTAACGCACTTATATCTTTTCTTAATAGATTACGGAACACATCCACTTTTTCTTCCAAAGACAAATGTCGCTTCATGACGGGTTGTGTCACGGAAATATCTGGTATGTAAATACATTTAAAGCAACGGTGTCATGTATAAAGGCAGATACACGATCCCGTCTTCTATTTTCATATCCTTATCGTGAAGCACGTAGGGTGTGGATAACTGGGAACCGTATTTGGCGATACATTTTCTCAATGAATTCAGTGCATAGCGCTGTCCGGATTTTACCTCAATAGGTGAAATGTTATGCCTGCTG